>CAYJVQ010000056.1:0-5658 GCA_964373605.1 uncultured Gammaproteobacteria bacterium
CGCAGGCCGTAAGACGCCAAATCCAGCCGAAAGATAATTGTGCAAAGGGTCTAGAGGACCCGATTATGTGAGATGAGAGAACCCCCTGGTTTTTTTCGTCACATGAAAACCCAAATATTTCCCAAGCAGGAGCCGTGTTTGGGCATCAATGGCCGGGAATGATCCGAACACAATAAAAGTCACGGGCAAAAGAATCCATTGTAAAATCATAACGATCCACGTGTGCTTCCCGACACGATCTGGCCGTTGAGGCAGAAGGGTGAGCGCCATGATGGCGGAAATGAGCACTCCCACCATTGCGTATTGCATCACCTGTTCAAGAGTAAACGGCGCCGCTTGCACGATCGCATTGGTTTGTCCCTTGGCAAGCCAAAGCGGAAACCATCCCAACACAAACATGAGAAGCGGAGCCGTCGCCCATGTATACATCCCTTCGATATGATTGAAAAGATACATCGCCTTTTTCCAAAACGGAATGAGACGATCTTTTGAAAATCCATCAATCAAATAAGGAAGATGCTCGACTCCCCAAGCCCAGCGGCGCATCTGAACGTACAAAGCCCGCAGAGAATCCAAATAAGTTTTGCCGGAAATGGCGTCCATCGAAACCGGAAGAAACACGGGAGTCACACGATAATGTCCGTGATAGTGCAAAAAAGCTTGCATAAAAATACGCGAATCCTCGCTCACGATGTTGGTTTGCCAAAATCCGACATCCTTCAACATGGTCCATGGCATGGAATGAGAAGAAAACGTCCATAAGCGGTCAGGACGCGCCAGCTCTCCAAACAACCAAAACGTGGTTCCAAATGCGCCGATGCGAACCGGAGCCGAAGAGGTCCAAATGTTATTTGAAAACAGGGCAACCGGTTGATACGAAGTTCGTTGCGGATCGTTCACCGTACAATACAGAAAGATGAGATGTGAAAAATATTGCGGATGGGCGATCGTATCCACATCGAACGCGGAAACAATCATCTGATCGTCCTTGATCTCCGGAAAATCATGAGAAAGGCGCTTGGCCATCTGTTGTCCGGCCCAATGAAGGTTGGATCCTTTGCCTGAAATTTCATTTGGCAGTCCGTGAGGATGTAAGGTTGTGTAAAGTTTTTTAAACGTGTTGCCAAATTCTTTTCTGGCCAAATCCGAAACCTGCTCAAATCTTTGACGATCGTTCTCTTCCCCACACAGCACCACGATCATCCGATCATTCTCACACGTATTTTCCTGAAGCGACCTCAAAGTCGTGTGCACAATGGCGTATTCTTCCTCGAAAGTCGGAAGAAAGATGAGATGATAAATCCGTGACGATCCCGGAATCATCGCTAATTTTGCTTGCCAGTCGATTTTGGTGGTTCGATGATATCGAACCCAGGAAATCAAAACAAAAATGTTGAAATAAATGACTCGAAAAAACCAGAGCAAGTCAAAAACGATGATAAAAACAATAACCCACATGGGCTGGATAAACGAAAGAATCAATGCAAGTGAAAAAGTTCCCCAAACCAATAGGCCGGGGAACATTTCCCAACATCGCATCTTTCCGTACTGATAATCCGAAGGCATTTAACGTTCTGATGAGATATCTTTTTTAAGCCGCGCCAAAAATCGTTCTGCCTGATCACGACCGCCGAGTCCAAATGCCAACCCGCCTGCCAAAGCCAACATGAAAACCAAACCGGTAAAAAGCACGCGAATCAAATCCGGCGCGATTTCAAGCTGAACCATCGCGGCCATAAAACTGAAAATTAATATCGCCCATTTGGAAATCCCGGAAAGAAAATCGGCGGAAGCGAGGTGCGCCACCTCCACCGCAGACTTCACAAGACCGCGCACAAAATTTCCAAGAAGAATGCCGGCCAAGAGAATAATCACGGCGATAATCACGTTTGGAATGAACAGAACGATTTTTTGAAGATACTCCGTGAGTTGATCCCATCCGAGAATATCGGTTGCCGCAATCAAAGCCACGATGATGAAAAACCATTTCACGATCCAACCGAGGAGTCGGCCAATATGAAGGTGAATGCCAAGGCGCTCAAATTGAGACTTGATCTCGAGTTTTTGAGCCAGATCATCAATGCGCACAAGCTTAATGACCTGTTCGACCGCGGTTCGCAGGACAAGAGCCACAAGGACTCCAAGCACAAAAATGACAAGCGCGCCGAGCAAATTTGGCAAATATGCCACGATCGTATCCCAGAGTTCCACGAGCGGACTTTGAAGAACGTCGGTAATGTTCATAATATTAAATGAAGAATTAGAGATATCCATTAAACAGTAGCACCGAAATCCTCAAGAATCCAACCATTTATCCCCATGAGAGACATGGGGTGGTCTCCCATAAACCGCGCTGGCGTACCGACCGCTTTTCACAGGGATGCCCAAACCGCATTTTGCCAAAAGAATGTTCGGCAGAAGGTGATCCGGATTGATGAGCGTAAAGAGGGGAAGACGCTCTGTGAAATGCAGGGCGTTGGCAATCGTCAGAGAAACGCGAGTGGAAGTAAATGAACCGGGACCTGTCACCACACACACACCGGAAAGCTCCTGGGGCAATTGATGCTGTTCCTTTAAAAAACGATTCAACGCGCTCAAATAAGATTCCGGTGGAACCGAACATTTTTCGATGGCGGCAAATGCCGATTGACGAATCAATCCGACCCAGAGAGATCCGATATCTTGCGCGCACAAAAAGAGAATCATACGGAGAGCCGATCAATCATCACAATTTTATCCGTATTGAGAAGAGAGAGCAGAAATCGATCTCCGATCTGTTTACGGTCGAGAAACTCTTCTTTTGTCATGAGCGTATAATTGACTTCATAATTGAATTCCGTCTCAAATTTTGAGATGACTTTTTCGAGACTTCCGGGTTTCATGGTTCCGACGATGAAAAGATCCGTCGGTATTTCAGGCGCATCGATAAAGCGTCCGGTAAAGGCAAAAAAAATGATGCTGCCGTTCTCGTCAATTTCTTGGACAAGATTTTGTTTCAACAAAATTTGAATCTTCTGAAACACCGCGCGTAAATCGTCAAACAAAATAAAACTTTGATTGGCTGTGTAGTATTTTTTCTTTTCAGAAAGGGCCTTCCCTTTTTTTCTCTGATCCGAATGTTTTTCAATGATAAGACCCATTTCGATCAAATTTTTCAGCTCGCGACGCACCGAATTGAGCTGAGCATCTATACGCCGAGTCAGCTCTCGCACAAAAAAAGTTTCTTTGGGATATTGCAAAAATAACCCGATCAGCCGAGCGCGCGTCTTTGAACCAAACATCTGTTCAAGCTTGAAAATCGGTTTTGTCATACGACCGGTTGCACGGAAGTTCTTTATCGGTATAATGTACACAAACGATTTTGGAAGGGCAAATCGGCTGAACCATTTGAGACATAAACTCATGAAAGCAGCACAGTACACACCGCAGTCGCCCAGTGAGAGAATTGAGGGAATTTCTGTCCTTTTACCGCTTCGTACAAGGAACAGTTTTATTTTTTTGCTGGCGAAATGCCGAAAAAACGGAACGGACGCGGAAGATTTGTTTCAGTTGCTCTCTGATCAAATGCACCGCCTGGGAGAATCTTTCGGAGATGAAACCAACGCCCAACAGCGGTTTGAACAATTCCTTGGTGCACTCAATGAAACACTCGCCCAATCCGTTCGAGAAGGTCGATGGAACATCCCCATCCAGCAATTTGATTCTCTGGTCGGAATTGCGTGTGAAGATCAGATGTTTCTTTCGGGAACCGGAGATCTTTGCGCCTTGTTTCTTCATCAAAAGCAGAAACAATATCAAATTTACAATTTATTCAGGGGCATTCAAACGGAACAATCTTTGCCCACATGGGAAAAAGCCTTCGCGATTGTCCTGGATGGGGATTTGCACCAAGGGGATGTGTTTGTCATTTCAAACCAAGATCTGCAACGCACGCTTCCCGTCGATGACTTGAACAACATTCTCACCACGCTTCCTCCTTTGAGCGCCACGGAAAAAATCCGGCAGTATTTTCCTGATCGAACTCCTCTTCTGCTGATTATTCTGAAAATGATGGATCCCCATGAATCTGCACGATCCTCTGAAACGCGCGCCACGCTCAAAACCAATGTCTCGGTGAAACAATTTCAAGAACAAGAAGAAACAACACAACGTCTTCTGGCCGATCAAACGCCAAAATTAAGCAGTTTGATTGAGGCGATAAAAAAGCATGGAAAACGCTTCAAAGAACAAAAAGCTTGGCCTTTCATCTGGAGATGGACTCGCAGAATCGTTTGGATTCTGCTGAAAACAATCAATCAATTCAAATCGAAGGAAACGCGTGCGGAGACAAAAAGCCGATTGATCGGAAACGTCCGCATGACACAAAAACGGCTCCAAAGCCTTCTGTATCAACTCACCCATCTTCCCCGCTCCACCAAATATCTCACGATTGGAATTATCATGACGGTTCTGGTCTTGTCCATGAGTGTTTCTTTTCTCTCCTCCGCTCGCGCACGCGCAAATGACCAAAAAGCTTTCCAAGAAAAAATAGAAAAAATTGATGACTTCATGGAGCGAGCCGGCGGCGCTCTTATTTATAAGGACGAGAATCAAGCTCGAGGACTTTATTTAAGCGCGTCCGCATTGATCGATCAATTGCCAACAGACACTCCGTCGCGTGCTCAAAAACAGGCAGAGTTGAAAAAGGCCGTTCAAAGCGCAACCGATGAAATTCGACGAATGGTCTCGGTTCCCAACCCCGCCCTTCTTGGTGATCTGGCGACACTCGTAGATGGAGTCTTTGGACAGGCGTTTGTAAACAGAGGAACGGAACTGTTTGTCTTTGCGTCTGATGGACGTGTTTATCAGCTTGATCGAACACAAAAAATGTTCAAGCCGGTAAGCACACAAATTGAAGGAAGTCGGATTGCCGTTTCGGCAAGCGCAGAGGATGATCGTATCTTTGTCTTGATGACGGATCAAAGTTTTGCGCAATTCGTGAAAGAGGAATCCATCCAAAAAAATATCGCCCTGACAAAACCGGAAGGGACAACGGTTGATTTCATCGCTTACGCCAATCGACTTTATCTGTTGACCGTCACAGAGACGGACGGCCAAATTTATCGCTACGAAAAAACAGGAGACGGTTTTGGAAATGGGACGCGTTGGATCACTTCGAAAACAACGCCTCTTTCTCAAGCTCGTGCAATCACGATCGATGGAACGGTTTTTCTGTTGGAAAAAAATGGTCAAATTCAACGATTCGACAGTGGAAGTGAGGTTGGGTTTGAAATCGGAGTAGTGGATCCTCCCATAACCAATGCGACCCAAATTTGGACAGACATAAAGAGTCCGTACTTGTATGTGCTGGAGCCGGATACGAAACGTGTCATCGTTTTTGAAAAGGAAACGGGCGCGTTTATTGTTCAATATCGCTCTGAAACCTTTCAAAATCTCTCGGATATCATCGTGGATGAGGCCTCTTACAGCATTTACCTCCTTTCCGGCTCAAAAATTTATTCCATTGCGCCAAGCCACATCACTCGTTAAATTGTGACGTGTTGGCATGTCGCAGGGAACAACGGCGACAGTCCGTTGGCCAAAAGACATCTCCCCACACCCAGGGACGTGTTGGCATGTCGCAGGGAACAACGGCGACAGTCCGTTGGCCAAAAGACA
>CAYJVQ010000057.1:0-5553 GCA_964373605.1 uncultured Gammaproteobacteria bacterium
GACGAAAAGACACGCTTTTGCAGAGGTCCCTTCAGGATGACAACAGGGAAACTCGCTATGGGTTCATAGCGAGATGATTGTAAATCAACACTTTGATATTGACAAAAAGGGCTAACATGTAAGAATGACATTGATGCAAACCCCTAAGTTCGAGAAACAGTTCCTCTGTGCTTACGACCAGTACGCAGATGCGATTTATCGTTACTGCTTTTTTCGCGTACGTAACCGTAAAGCCATTGCTGAAGATTTAGTCCAAGAAACATTCGTCAAATCATGGCAGTATCTTTGTGACGGAAACCAAATCAAGAATTTGCGGGCTTTTTTGTATCAAACCGCAAGAAACCTCATTATCGACCGTCAAAGAAGGAAAGAGAGCCAAAATACTTCTTTGGATGCTCTGAAAGAATCCGGATTTGATCCAAAAGGAGATGAAGCGCGAACGATTGAGCTTGAAATTGAATGTCACCGAGTCACGGAGATGATGGACCATTTGGATGAAGCCGATCGCGAATTGCTTATCTTACGCTTCGTTGAAGGGTATGGACCTAAAGAAATCGGCGAAATTCTTGGAGAAACGCCTAATGCCGTTTCTGTCAGAATCCATCGCGCCAAAAAACGACTCAAACAAATGTATGTTTCAAATGAACTCCCCGCTTAAACAGCTGAAAAAACTGAAGATGGGTACGGATGCAAAAAAAACGATTCGCGATCGTTTGGTTTTCATTATGGACACAACGGAAAGAAATGAACCGGAAGGCCGTCTTCTTTGGCAGAAGCAGACACCTCTGCTTTCGCTAATTACCTTAAACGGAAAACTTCCTATGCCAGTCATTGGAATCCTCGTGGCCCTGATGCTTGGAACCGGAACAGCATTTGCGGCCGAAGCCGCCCTTCCGGGCGAAACGCTTTATCCGGTAAAAATTTATGTGAATGAGGAAATCCGCGAAGCTCTTTCGATCCGAGCGGAGAAAAAAGCGGAGTGGGAACTTGAACGTGCCCATCGTCGAGCCCAAGAGGCCCTGAAAGCTCAAGAACAGGGTAAACTCGATGAAGCCCTGCGTGCACGCATGGTACAACGTATGCGTGAGTACGAAGCAAAAGCTCAAGATCTCACCACACAACTTGAAACGAGTGGAGACCTGCAAGCCGCCGCTCATATGCGAGAACGAATGGAAAACTATCTCGAAGCCAAAGTGAACGTCTTTGAAGAGGTCGGTGTGAGTGATGAAGAATTGCGTGAAGCGCGAGTACGTCGTGAAGAATATCAAAAACAGCTTGAACGACGTCGTGAATTGCTTCAAGATCAGCCAAAAGAACAGCCGGATCGGATTGAACGCAGACGCGAAGCCCTTCAAAAACAAGCGGAGTAGTCGTAAAAAAACACCGGAGCAATTGCGCCGGTGTTTTTTATATTGAGGGACCTCTGAAAAAGTGCGTCTTTTCGTCAACGGGCGCCCGTCGACTCCGCTCACCCTACGTTTGAGTAGGGTTCGCGTGGCTCGACAGTGTTAGAGACATCACTTTTTCAGAGGTCCCTTGAGTCTTTTCAGAGGTCTCGTGATTTCATCTCACCCCAATTTTCTCCCACCTCCACATCAACCACGAGTGGCACCTCAAACGATGCCACATTCTCCATAATCTCTTTCACTCCACGCGCCACGGCTTCCATATCTTCATCAACAACTTCAAACACAAGCTCATCGTGAACTTGGAGCAACATTGCCGCGCGAAGCGACGTTTGCCCAAGCCATCCGTCTACCGAAATCATCGCTTTTTTCATCAAATCCGCTGCCGTGCCTTGAATCGGCATATTGATCGCCATGCGTTCGGCTTGAGCCACAAGCATCGCAACACCGGAATGAATTTCGGGAAAATACCGTCGTCTGCCAAACAGCGTTTCAACATATCCATTTTGATGTGCCTTCATTTTTGTTTCATCCAAATACTGTTTGATCGCATGGTGAATTTCAAAATAACGTTCGATGAACATTTTCGCTTCGTTCAGAGTCAGTTCGGTTGAGCGGGAAAGTGAGCGCGGACCCATACCGTAGAGAATTCCAAAATTGATCGCCTTAGCCGACCGTCTCTGTTCTTTTGTCACATCTTTTTCAGGCACACTGAAAACTTCAGCCGCGGTTCGTGTGTGAATATCCGCTCCGGCCTGAAACGCGTCAATAAACGGTTGGTCTTTTGTCATCACCGCGGCGAGACGAAGTTCAATCTGCGAATAGTCCGCGGCCAACAATCGTTTTCCCGCCGGCGCAACAAACGCTTTTCGAATCTCTCTGCCAAGTTCTGTTTTAATGGGAATGTTTTGTAAATTTGGATCAGAGGAAGATAACCGTCCGGTTGCCGCAACCGTCTGATTGAAGGTGGTATGAATGCGTCCATTTTTGTCCACCAATTTTGGCAAAGCTTCCACATACGTTGATTGCAACTTGGCAAGTTCACGGTGCTCGGAAAGAAGGGGGATAATTTCGTGCTGATCCCAAAGTTTCTCCAGTTCTGAAGCGGCCGTTGAATAGCCTGTTTTTGTTTTTTTAATCCCCTTTGTTGGAAGCGCAAGTTTTTCGAATAAAACGTCTGCCAGCTGAAGAGGCGAACTCACGTTGACATCCGCGCCGGCCATCGTCTGGATTTTTTTCTCAAGCGCTGAAAGGCGCTGTTTCAAACTTATCGAAAAGACACCAAGCGAATTCGTATCAACCAATACGCCGGTTTGTTCCATTTGAAAAAGCACCGGAACAAGCGGCATTTCCATTTCATCAAACACCTCGCTGACTGTTGCCCTTTGAAGTTCTTGCGTCAGTTTTTCCGACAGACGAGGCAAGAGGGACGTCGCCAGCCCAAGCTTTTCGTAATCTTTTTGCATGGCGTATGAGACAGGAAGCGCATTCAGTTTTATCTTGAGCGAATCGGACAGACTCGTTTGAAGATCATGGGAACGTGAAGAAGAATTCAAAACGTAAGAAGCGAGCATGGTGTCAAAAAAAGAGGGGGGAGGGACGAGGGGGGAGGGACGAGACAGGAAGAGTTGATGGAGCAGTTTTTTGAAATCATGGGTGACGATCCGCTCGATTTTTTTCCCCTCGACAGACTCGGGAAATAAGATATGGCGCACGATTTGCAGATGTTTTTCTGTCGGATTTGGCACAACAACGGTTGTATTTCCATCACTCAAAGCCATCGCCGCCAAAGTCGCTCCAAATAAATCCGGCTGTTGATCGGCAATCAAAATGGCAAACGTTTTTCCTGAAAGAGTCATCGGATGAAGACGACGTTTCAACTCTTCCACATCACGAATAATGTGATGGGATTCAGAAGATTTTTTTTGCGTGGATGGGATCTCACGGTTCCCCTCATGTTTTCTCAAAAGCGTTCGAAATTCGAATTGTCGATACTGATCCAACAAAACCTCCCAATCCGGCTCCCGGACTTTTGCCTCGCTCATCTCAAAGGGCAACTTCACATCGCGCACAATCCGAACAAGCTCGCGCGCCCTATTCGCTGTTTGTTCCTGTCCTTGTAATTTTTTTGCAATCTTCGTTTCTATCATTCCATTTTTCAGCGCGGAAAAAATGTCTTGAACCGTTCCATAGGTCCGGATAAGCGTCGTGGCGGTTTTTTCTCCTATGCCAAAAACGCCCGGAATATTATCAGACGCATCTCCACGCAGTGCTTTAAAATCGATGAGTTGCTGGGGTGAAAGTCCGTAACGCTCCTTCACGGCCGCCACATCGTATAATTTTGTTTCAGAAATACCTTTTTGAAAAAAAACCACGTTCGTTTTGTCGTCGACCAATTGAAGCGCATCCAGATCGCCTGTCACAATAAGCGAGGTAACGTTTTTCTGTGTGCAAAGCGTTCCGATCACATCATCGGCCTCATATCCCTCGGCAAAAAGGGAAGGAACATGAAAGGCGTGAAGCAAATTTTGAATGAGCGGAATTTGATCGTACAGTTCCTGTGCTTTTTTCACGCGCGTGGCTTTGTACGCGGCGAATTTTTCGTGACGAAACGTTTTCCCGGGAAGATCCCATGCAACCGCCATGAAGTCCGGTTTATATTGTTCGCGCATTTTCTCAATCACCATGGCAAAACCATAAACCGCATTCACCACCAATCCATCCTTGGTCGTCAAAGGAGGAATCGCATGCCAAGCGCGATGAAGAAGCGCATTACCATCCAAAATAAGAAAAGTGGGGGTTGGTTGAGACATGCAAGGAGTGTATCATGGGGCGAAAAAAAAATCCGCGTTCCTTGTCGGAAACGCGGGAGTGCGCGGTGAATCGCGAGGCCGCTATGCGGCCTGGGCGAAGGCCTCCTCGTAGGCCTCGGGGGTCGCGGCGCGGGCGATGCGTTGCAGGTCGCGGTTGTCGTCGGCGAGATCGATCACCGCCAGCAGAGGGGCATTGCTGCCGTTATTGTCGATGGCGATCGCCGTCCGTGCGGACAGGCGCACGATCGAACCGATCGACTGGCTGATGGGAATCGCGTACTGCGGGTCGATGACCAGCTTGAACGCGGGATTCTTCAGGCCCGGCTTCGTGGCGTCGACCCAGCCGATGTGAGCGAGCACCAGCTTGCGCTGTTCGGAGTTGTTCTTGACGGTGATCGCCACCGTCGGCTGATCGTTGATCGACGTGGTGATGTCCTCGATGCGCAAACCCTCGACGAGCGCCGTCTGCCACACAGGGAACTTGGCGCTCTGGAACATCTCCTTGATCCTGTCGACGTGCAGGGCGGCCACTTGGCCGGTGCCGTACTGGGCGGCGAGGATCGTGGCATCCTGAACGAAGGAGAAACGAACGTCGCCCCTGATCTTCTGGTTCACCACGGTCAGAGGATTCTGTTCGCACCACTGGGCGGCGCAGAGCACGCGATCTTCGGTGTCGGTGCCAAGCAGAAGCAAGGTATTTGTGTCTCCACCACGCACCTTGCCATTGTCGAACACTGCCGCCGCGAACTGGCCGTAGGCCTTGCCGTTTTGCGTGTCTGGCTTGAAGCCATGGTCGAAGAGCGCCACGTTCACACCGCTTTGCATCGCGCTGATGGCGTGCATGTACGTGTAGCCTGCGATGGCCGGGAGCTTATGGGAAAGCTCCTTGACGACCGTTGCCGTCCGTCTCTCGGTGAGCACGAGGTGAACGTTCGCTCCATCCTCGCGGATCCCGAACTTGA
Organism: uncultured Gammaproteobacteria bacterium; assembly: GCA_964373605.1. Lineage (GTDB taxonomy): Bacteria > Patescibacteriota > Patescibacteriia > UBA9934 > GWF2-40-263 > VGKU01. The sequence continues at coordinate 5,182 of CAYJVQ010000057.1, forward strand.
CGATCTGCTCGTAGCCGAGAATCCCGGCGTAGAGCGCGAGCTTGAGCATGTAGCCGAGCAACTTATAGTTGCCGGTGATCGAGAGAATTCCGGTTTCCCGGATGTGCACCTTTCGCATGTCCATGCCCGCGAACATCGCGAGCCATGCGAACAAGGTCGTCTTGACCTTCTTCATCTGATCCCTCTTTTTGTCATGCCCCAAAGGGCTTGAACCTGTTGTTGCCAAGGGGATTCCGAGGCGAACTCGGCGAAGTATGCCTGAACCAAAAAAATCTGTCAAGTGTGGATAAGAGACCACTCTCAAAACTCGATGAGACGTCGGTGCGCGGGGTGAGAGACCTCTTCAACGTCCTAAAATGGACGTTTCAGAGG
>CAYJVQ010000058.1:0-5491 GCA_964373605.1 uncultured Gammaproteobacteria bacterium
TCGCAGGCCGTAAGACGCCAAATCCAGCCGAAAGATAATTGTGCAAAGGGTCTATACATGATCACTATAAGCAAAAAAAGAATCCTGCGCAAGGAGGGCAAGTTGACGATCGGGATTTTTTTTGATATCTTTTTTGCGATCAATCTGTGGCTTCAACCGTTTCACTCCGGGATCGTCTAGTGGCAGGACGCCAGGTTCTGGCCCTGGTAACCTAGGTTCGAATCCTAGTCCCGGAACCAAAAAACGAGATACGAATTTTGATTCACAAATCGAGGAAGCGAAATTTGCATGGAAAAAAAGTTTCCTGGGGCTATGGTAAATCAGAAACATCCAAATAATTCTTTCCGGTCTTATGACACTCAATGGCCAATTTGCACATTTCAAAAATGGGTTGAGGCAAGTGGTCCATCTCATACCAGCTCCACGATTCCGATTTTTCCGGTTCAAGAACTTTCGGCTCTCCGTTTTTCCAATCTGCCACAAGACCGATATGCGTATAATGTTTCGGCGCGTACTTCATGATATTTGCTAAATATTGAAAACGGATGTTTTCAATTTCCAAACCACATTCCTCACTCACTTCGCGCCGAGCGCAATCCGCAAAAGATTCCATGTATTCCAAATGGCCGCCCGGGAAAGAATATTCGCCATCACCATGCGAACCTTTGCGTTTTCCCAGCAAAATTTTACCGTCCTTCCAAATCATGACACCGATGCCAACTTTCGGACGTTGGCAGTTTTGATTTTGAGTTTCCATAAAAATTACGGCTCATTCGTTTTTACCTCATATAATTCTTTCGCCTCCTCAATCCATTTCTCTTTTAACGCAGAGCGACCCAAATGTTTCAGTTCACGCTTCCGCCAAACTGTGCGACGAGATCTTTAATGGTTTCATCGGTTTTGGATTTTTTCATCACCGCCTTCACTTTCATTCGCTTTCCAAGAACGCGCTCGAGCACTCCTTCGATAAGCGTCCGATTTTTATCTTTGTTTACCGTATCCACATAGAGATCGTAATTAAATCCAAGTTCCACATGTTCCCCATTCACCCCGCAGACTTCGCATGATTGCATAAACAGAGGAAGCGAGGCATTACATTCCCTGATTTGTTCAAAAACTTCAGGCCATTTTTCCCGTACTTCATCTAACGAAATAACGGGAATCGTGTCGAAAACGGTCGTACTCGAATCAACCCCCTGCACGATAAAATCTTTTTGTTCATCAGTCTCCTCAAGGCGGGGGGAGAGATGAGTCATCTCCTCGGCCTTTGAGTGGGTCGCTTTGGATGATAAAAAAGGTTCGCAAAGTTCCACAATCGCCAGCTCCACCGGAAGTTGCGGAAGATGTTCTAAACGGATGTTTGTTCGCGCTTCAAGCAAGGAAGTAATCACCTGACGAACAAATCCTGTTTCATCATCAAAAAGACGTTCACGCAATGAAGAAAGCGCGTCATCCAAAAAAGCTTTCAAATCGACTCCTTGTTCAAGAAATGTGTTCAAGCAATCAACCGTGGCCTTTGCATTTTTCTCAAACAAATGTCCCAAAAACGTTTCAACCAATGCGCCGGATGTGGATGGTAAAATGAGGGAGGCTTCTTTCAGGGTCACTCTCTTGTCGCCAAGCGCGAGAATTTGTCCAAGCAAACTTTCTGCGTCGCGGGCGCATCCATCGCTTTGTTTGACAATTTGATGGAAAACTTCTTCTTCGATTTCCATTTTTTCTTGACGGGTAATTTCTTTCAACCGTTTGATTAACACGTCATTTGGAATACGACGAAAATCAAAATGCTGACATCGACTGACAATCGTCGCCGGAACTTTATGAATCTCTGTGGTCGCGAGCACAAAAAGAACATGATCCGGCGGTTCCTCGAGCGTTTTGAGAAGCGCATTAAACGCCGATGTCGACAACATGTGCACTTCGTCAATGATAAACACTTTTTTCTTCAGCTGATTGGGAGCAAAGCGAACGCTTTTGATGATATTCTCGCGCACATGCTCAACATCCGTGTTGGAAGCCGCATCGATTTCATACACGTCAAGCGAGACGCCTGAAGCAATCTGCTGACAAGAAACGCAGGAATTGCACGGTTCGTTGTTTGTCGAGTTCTGACAGTTCGCAAGTTTGGCAACGAGCCGAGCCGTGGTGGTCTTCCCCACGCCTCGCGGACCGGAAAACAAATACGCGTGGGCGAGATGACCCGCAGCGTATTGATTTTGAATCGTGAGTGAAACAGCCTCTTGACCGACCAAATCCGCAAAGACGATTGGGCGGTAGACGCGATAGATCGCTTGTCCCATAAACCGACAATAAAATTAGTCTTCGACGATATTTTCAACCGCCCCCCAACGGGAATCTCCCACTCTCGGCACCAAGAGGACAATCTCGTCACCCGGCACGCCTTTATAATAACTCACGCTTGCGGTGAGGACTTTATACACCCGTTCGCCCACCTGAACAACGGGTTCTTGTGTTGCCGGATCTATGTGAAGCTTGCCGATAATTCTTTGACGTTCCACAGGACCGATTTGTTTATACACATAACTCCCATCCGGTTGAACCGTGAGCTTCAAAATATCCCCCTCAACCAAACGGGATTTCGAAGAATAGTTGTGAGGAACGTCATAACGAACGCCATCGGCTCCAACCATGCAAACACCATCGAAAATCCCTTCAATGACACGACTGCCGGTTTGGGATTCAAACGACGCTTGCGTTGATTTATTGGTCAGAACCAAATCAACCAATTGGCGCGTGGCGCGCGCATGGTCTCCGGTTTCCAGTAATTGAATCACATGGGTGAGACTCTCACGCACGCGTTTGAGCATTTGAACCGCAAGTTCATGACGTGCCTGCGCATATTCCACTCGATGGGCATGCGTTTCCGCCTCCGGTTCGATCTCAAAAAAATTTTCATCATGAACAAGCATAGAAACATGGTGTTAACGGTCTTGAATCATCGACGTCGATGACGATTCCGCTCCGATCAATCGCGTACGCTCCAAAATATCCGCCTCAACAAGACGTCGATCGTGTCCAAACTTCAAACGCGAAAGCTCTTTGATCCCATCCGCCAACTCTCGATCTCCATCAGAAGCCGGTTCCAGTTTCATCGTAAACGGTTTGATCTGTGAATTCTCGACAATCATTCGAACGTACCAGGTGAATTTATCCGAATTCATCAAATCATAACCGGAAAATTCCGGCGTGTAAATCTTTTCAAGCGTTTCCACATCTTCCGGCCCAATCCGCGACACAAACGTTGTCCCGACGTTTCCGAAAACCGCATCTTTGATTTTCGTATCATTGTTTTTAACGAGTTGTCCGATATATTGATGGGCAATAATGAGATTCAACCTATACTTGCGAGCTTCCGAAAGAATCGTGGCGATGGAATCGGTAATAAAATTTTGAAACTCATCAATATATAAAAAGAAATCATGACGCTGTGATTCCGGGATATCCGCACGTCCGAGCGCCGCCATCTGCAATTTTGAGACAATGATGAGCCCAAGCAACTCGGCATTCACATCACCGGTTTTGCCTTTTGAAAGATTGACGAGCAGAATTTTTTTCTGATCCATCACCTCTCGAAAATCAAAAGAGCTGTGTTTCTGTCCGATAATATTTCTCATCATCTCATTTTCCACGAAACGCCCGACTTTAGAGATAAGATATCCCAACATTTCAGATTTATGAAAGTCGGAAGTTTTATCCACTTCGTTCACCCAATAAGATTGGACGACCGGATCCTTCACTTTCGCGCGCCATTTCTTTTGATAATCCGCGTCAGAGAACATGCGAGGAATCTCAATAATCGTCCCGGGATTTTCCTGATCGGACATGAGCGTGAGCATCACGTTTCGCATATGATGTTCAAACATCGGACCGATCATTTCCGCCGTAAACAGTTTATAAAAAATGGCGATCATTTCCTGCACCGCAAAATCTTTCATGGATTCGTCCTTCGCTTCCAGCATGTTGAGACCCATCGGACGTTCCAAATCGGAAGGATTAAAAATAATGACCTCATCAATACGCTCGCGCGGAATATTCCCAAGAATCTGTTCGATGAGATCCCCGTGCGGATCGACCACCGCCACCCCGTGACCGGCTTGAATATCTTGAATGGCGTATTTCGCAATCGTTTGCGATTTGCCAGAACCTGATTTTCCAATCAGATACATATGCCGCGTCCGATCTTTGGCTTTCATCCATACCGGTGTTTTTATGCCACGATAGACGTTATACCCAAGCTCGAGCTCCCCTTCTTGCGGACCACCGGGAACATTCGCCGGCACCGGACCGGAACGCGCGCCCAACCAATGGATGTTTGGCGTTTCCGTCCAAGGGAGTGGCAGGTGCCAAAGACTGGCCAACTCTTCCGCATTCATCACCACCTTATATTTTTCATCGATCGTGCGATAAATAAATTGGCGGATGAGTCTCTCTTTTGAGCGCGGAACTTTTTTCACAAAGGAATTGCCGTATTCATAAATATTGTACTGCGAAAATCCATTCAGCATGTTTTGCAAAAGCGATTCGGCCGAGACCGGATTTTGTGAACAAACAACCAAACGAACGCTCACATCCAACCCGGCCTTGCTGGATTTTTCTTGAAGGCCCTTCACCACTTCTTCTTCTTGCGGCGACAAACGATAGTCCGGTTCAGATTCTTTTGGCTGACTCCCGCCAAAACCGAGCTGTTCCATCAACCCTTTGCGTCCTTTTTTCTTCCCTTTAATCGCATCAGCCAAACTCACTCCTTGTTGCATGCGTATGGCCAAATCCACTCCGTAACGTCGCCAATGCTTATGCGAAGAGCGCACCACAAACTGAAAAGCGGCGCTGTCGCCTTCCGGCACCTTTGAAAGAACATTCGTCAAGGAGTTGAGAGGATCCTGATCAAGTTTGCGATACGTTTTGATGGGAAACGCGTGTGGTCGCGAAAAAGTAAGAGTACTTCCAAGAATGGTTCCCGCAGGAGTAAAGAGATTGTAATCTTCAACCTCCTCAAGAAAGGCATCCGGATACGCGGCGGAAATTTGCTGTTCAACAAAGGTTTGCATGTGCCGAGGGATCGTCGTGTAAAATTTGATGAGTCTGTGCTCAACCACGATTTCAAAAGCCATCTCATCGCTTCGACCTAAAAACCACGCGCGGATTCCCCGTTGCGCTTTCGGCCCGCCCACAGAGGAAAAAATAGCTTCCGCCGTGCTGATCGCTTCATGAATTTGCTCTTTTTGCGGAGCGCGCTGGGTTTCTTCCGCATGGCGAAATTTTGGCAAGGAAATGAGAAGCGTCCGACTGTTGAACACCGCATGACGAGCGACAAACGCGCGTTTTGTCAGTCGTCGCAAAATAAAAACTCCTCCGATCAGCGCAAAGACCATCACCGGAATCCATAAAAAAACCAAAAACGAGGACAGGTCGATTTGTTCTGTCCTGACACGTCGCGCTCCCGCTTGCAACAAAATCTGAAAGACCATGC
>CAYJVQ010000059.1:0-5445 GCA_964373605.1 uncultured Gammaproteobacteria bacterium
ATGTGATCGCGCATTTGCGCGTGCGTGCGAACCCGAAAGATGAAGCGGCTTGGTTGCGCGTTCTTGGTCTTCAACAAGGCGTTGGGCTTGCAACGGCGCAGATGATTTTGCGGTGCGTGCAGGGTGCGAACGACTTGTCAGACGTCTGTCAAATCGAAACGGGTTTACCCAAGCGGGCTTTGGCTGGTTGGACAACATTTGTGGGAACACTCGGAAAGCTTTGCAAACAAACGCATCCTTCAGAATTAATCCGCACGGTCATTTCGGGAGATTATCGAACGTATTTGGAGGCGGAATATCCGGATTTTGCCGATCGGCTTGAGGACTTGGAACAATTCGCCCTGTTTGCTGAACACGCGGAGGATCTTCAATCATTTTTGAATGATGTTTCGCTCACGGATGATTATGGAACCGCCGGTGAACGCGGCAATTCACGAGAAGAACGCATGGTTCTTTCGACGATCCATCAAGCTAAAGGTCTTGAATGGGATACGGTTTTTGTGATGCAGGTGGTGGACGGCAAATTTCCAAACCCTCGCGCCCTGGAAGAGGATGGGGGAATCCAAGAAGAGCGGCGGTTGTTTTATGTGGCAACCACGCGCGCGCTAAAACGACTGGTGTTTACGTATCCGCTCACGAGCGGATTTGACACTTTGGTTTTGCATCAACCATCACTGTTTTTGCAAGAGCTTCCTGAAAAATTGTTTGAGCAAGTGCAACAACGGAGCAATACTTTTCCGGCATCATCCGGAATGGAAGATGAATCGGTGATTGTGTTTGATGCCCTCGGGGAGACGATCGTGAAGTCTGTGCCGGTCGGAAAAACTTTTTTACGAAATATTGATGAGTTATGACAGGATATCCGCGTGCGCGTTCACCTAAGGGACTGACCGGAATCATCGTGCTTGTTTTGTTTGTCATGTTCATTTTTTTGGTGATGTGGTTTCGCCAACCAAAGGATCAAGCCGAAAATCAACTGGACTCCATTGCGCAAGTGTTGCGTCCGGACCCCATTTCTCAAGCCGTACTGAACGGGGCTATGGATACGGAATCTCGCACCGCCAGTTTATTTTTAAGCGCAAATGGGCAGTCTGTAGGCGAAGCGCAGCGAGGGAAACAAAACGATCAATATTTTTTTGAACTTGAAACCTCGCTTCCCGAAATTGATCGAGAAGTCTTTTTTTACGAGGTGTGGCTTGTCCGTCCAATCCCTTATGATTTTTTTTCTGTGGGTGAGATGGTCACCAATGATGACGGTCGTTTTGTGATTGAATGGCTTGGCATGAAAGATTCGGATTATTTAAAATACGTGCAGATTATTGTGACTCGACAGAAATATGACGGAAGCTCGGATCCGCAGGAACATATCGCTAAAGGAACGTTTGGGTCATAACTCATGATCGAAATGAAAACCGCTCGAACGCGCCTTCAACTTTACCTCAAGAAGAGAAGCTCGTGTCCAAATGCCCATGCCGTATCGGTGTTGTAAGGTATCCAGTGAGTGCTGGAGAGAATGCAGCTTGCGCTCTTTTTTGAACAGGGATTGCGGTTCATCTGACGGTAGGAGATGCGAAGCGGACAAGCCAAGCAAACGCAGGCTTTTTTTGTCGTCTCGCCAAGTTTCGATCATGCGCCAGGCCGTTTTGTATAAGGTGAGACCATTTGCCGTCGGTTCATTCAAAAGGAGTTGTTGTCCCATTGAGGAAAAATCACCGTATCGAACGTACACGCTGATTCGTTTTGCCGTGCACCCGTCTCGTCGCATGCGCCAAGCAACACGATCCGCCAAGCCAAGGAGATAACGTTTCATTTCTTTTGGATTTTTCGTGTCATACGCAAGAGTATAAGAATGACCGTAAGATTTCGGATCACTATTCTGTAGGCGATTCACAGAGACTGTTGAAAAACTCGATGAGATGTCGGTGCGCGGGCCAGCCAGCCTCTGAAACGTCCTAAAATGGACGTTGAAGAGGTGGCGCCGTCCCGCAAGCCGACAGGTCGCGAGTTTTTCAACGGTCTCATTCACTGTTGAGAGGGATGTCCCCTCGCGTCCCCAAGCCGCTTCCTTCAACCAAAAACCCTCGCGTTTGAATTTTTTTACTAACATTTCAAGCGGAAAATGACGCAATTGTTCAAATGTATAAATTCCAAGCGCGTTGAGATGTTGTTCTCTACGCGGTCCAATTCCGCATAAATCCTGAAGGGCGGAGCGATCAAGAAGATCTAAAACCCGATCGGGTGGCGTGACGGTGAGACCGTTTGGTTTTATGCATTCAGAGGAGAGTTTGGCCATGAGTTTATTTGATGCGATACCGATCGAAGCGGTTAAACACTCTCCGAGTTCTTGTTTTAATCGTTCGCGAATCGAAAGAGCGATACACGCGGCGCCGAGATAGTCTGTTGTTTGCTCGGACAGATCAAGAAAACTTTCATCCACACTGAACTCCTCTACTCGATCAGTAAATTCTTGATAGATGCGATTAAATCGATGCATGACATCCGAATATTTTTCCGGATCGCCGGGATAAACAATAAGAGACGGACATATTTTTTTTGCCTCCCATGTGGACATGGCTGTTTTTACACCGCGTTTTTTTGCTTCAATGGATGCGGCGGCAATAATCGAACGTTTTTGTTGTTTTCCGGTAATACCGATTGGTTTGCCGCGCAAAAACGGGTTCGCTTGTTGTTCCACACTGGCGAAATAGGAATTCATGTCGATGTGCATCCAGATAGTCAACGTGTTTGCCATATGAGAGCAGTTTCCATGAATGTTTTCAGCTTATTTCTAGCCGAGACCGTTTTCAACAGTCTCATTTTATTTTAGCCGTCCGTGTACAGTTCAACCAAATGCCATTCGAGAAGTTCAGGATCAAGTTTGAGCTTAAAGTAGTTTGTTTTGTCTGAAACGGAAAAATAAAATATCCGTTTTTGGCCTTCCCGAGCCGTATGAACGAGATTGACTCGATCGATGTCGTAATCGTGTTTATTCCAACGAACACGTTTTGGCAAAACGCGATTGTCGCAAAACGAGACAAGGACGTCGATGGGGTCATTGAGAAATTCATGCATACGCACTCTCTTTTATTTTTGAATGAAACTGTGTAAAACTTGCTTTACACGCCGACGACTGATGCGAATGCGAAATTGTTGAAACAGATTATTTATTTTTCTATTTCGACGTTTGGATAAGAACAAGAATGTGCTGTTGTGGTAACGTAGAATGAGTATGGACATAAAAAGTGTCAAAGCGAACGTTATCGGAGCGGATGAGAGGCAAGCCGGCACTTGCCTCCCTGTTCGTCCTTGATTACAATTTAAAAGCCGCTCTACGTAAACGGATACGTCCGTGAACGTGCCAAGTGGTTTGTGAAGAGACACTGTTTTGGGACCTCTGCAAAAGTGCGTCTTTTCGTCAACGGGCGCCCGTCGACCCCGCTCACCCTACGTTTGAGTAGGGTTCGCGGGGATCGACAGCGTTAGAGACATCACTTTTTCAGAGTTCCCTTTTGTCTTGCCGGACGGCAGTGTCTTTTCGTTTCGTGTAGAAATTTTTTCTACACCGGTTGGAATTTTCGTATCACGGCTCTTACAACTCCTTGGATAATGCAATCTTTCACAAAGATTGGGTCCATGGTGTTGTTGGCAGGTTGAAGGCGTATGCGCGTCCGTTCCCGATAAAACCGCTTGAGAGTGGCATACGCATTATCGAGCAAAGCGACCACGACTTCGCCATTTCGTGGCGAGGGGTTGCGTTCAATCACCACATAATCTCCGTCCAAAATTCCATCTTCAATCATGGAGCGTCCTTTTACGCGCAAAACAAATGAATTCGAACCATCCACGACAAACGTTGCCGGAATCGCCATCGTCTCGTTATTTTCTACAGCTTCAATGGGCTCGCCGGCGGTAATCAGTCCCAGAAGCGGGAGAATAACAGCCGGTTCGTTGAGGAGAGTTTTCATAATCTCAATGGATCGCGCCTCGCCTTCATCTCCAATGGTGATGACTCCTTTTTCAGACAATGCCTGAACGTGCGCATGTATGGTGGCGGGGGAGGAGAGTCCAAAATGTTCGCCAATTTCCCTGTACGATGGAGCGTAACCATATTCCCGGATGTGCGTTTGGATGAATTCGAGGACTTGTGTCTGTTTTTTTGTAAGAGTGGGCATAAAGGTTGTTCGTTTTATGTTCGTATTATAGACCGAACAAAAAACGAACGCAAGAGAGAAGGTGTGGATAAGTTGGTTTATGGTAATGTTGGGGTCGTTATGCTCAAAACTGTTGAATCGGTCATGGTCGGACAACCGGATAAAGTGTGTGATCAAATCGCGGATGCCATTGTGGATGAGTATTTGCGTCGTGATCCAAATGCGCGACTTGATCTTCAGGTTTTCGGTTCGCGCGGCATGTTGATGATCGGTGGCGAAGTGGAATCGAATGCCGATTTTGATGTGGGAGCGCTTGCCAAAAAGGTGTATCAAGAGATCGGATATCCAGATGATGTGGAAGTGTTCGCCAATCTCGCCGCCCTTTCAGAGGAAATGCAACAGGTGAAGTCCGGAGTCATGGATACGGTTGTGGTAAACGGTTATGCGACCAATGAAACACGTGAGCGTTTGCCGCGTGCGGTCGTGTTTGCACACACGCTCGCTCGTCGTTTTGACGATTTGCGCAAAACGGATCCTGCGTTTTCTTGGATGAAACCGGATGGAAAGGTACAAATCGGGATGCGAGGCGATCGCGTGGAGGTTGTCACGGTTTTAGTCGGCCATCAGATCAGTGTGAACGAACGCGATGTGCGCACGGCCTTGCTCGAACGTGTCATTATTCCGTTTGTCGGTGAAGCCGGCATTCAGATTTATATCAACCCGATCGGTCCGTTTACTGTGTGCGGATTTCGTGCGGATTCAGGTGCCAGCGGTCGCAAGTGCAGTGTGGATACGTACGGCGGCCTTATTCCTCATGGTGATAAGTCGCTTTCCGGCAAGGATCCTTTGCGTGCGGAACGTGCAGGCGCTTATCTCGCTCGTTTGGCCGCTTGTCATTTAGTTCAGCAAGAACTCGCGACCGCCGCGCTGGTGAACGTGGTGTATACCATGGGTCGTCCGGAGCCGATTCATGTGTCTGCGGTTGGTCTGTCTGAAAAATCTCGCGGCGCGAAAATGGATTTAACCGCTGTGGTGAAAAAGGAATTTGATTTTCGACCCGAAGCGATTGTGCAACGACTCAACCTTCGCCGGCCGATCTATCAGCAAACAGCTTTTTACGGATGTTTTGGCCGTGAGGGGTTGCCGTGGGAGACGATCTAGAGGGACATCTGCAAAAAGTCTTATCTACACAGGGACTTTTGAATGTGGATAACGAATCTGCTATAATATATTCCAAGAGAACCCATAGCGAGTTTCCCTGTTGTCATCCTGAAGGGACCTCTGCAAAAGCGTG
>CAYJVQ010000060.1:0-5381 GCA_964373605.1 uncultured Gammaproteobacteria bacterium
CGGAATCAGAAATTCTTGCTAAAATGGGTTCGAGCGGAATTGTATAACCACACCACTCAAACCGCAAAAAAACCCGAAGAAAAATATCTGTCCCGTCGAATGACGGGATCGGCTCGAACCGTATTTTAATTTTGGGGGAAGAAAATTTTTAATTCTTAGCAATATGAAATCAAAACCAAGTAAATTTGAAGGCAAAGAATCACGCAAGCCAATGTCTTTCGAGAGGATTCTGGCATTGAGCTCATCACTCAACGCCTTTTTTAAAAAAAGAAAACAAAAAATTTCTTGCTAAATTTGTTTGTTTTGACACAGAGATCATCTTTCAGTACACTTCCGGTATTAATTTATCTAAAATATTTCTTATGTCAGACTCCGGAGTTTGCACATCCTGTGGCGCTTCCGCAGAGCTTAATGCGGATGAAAATTGCACAGACTGTGCCGGTGGTTCTATGGAATCACAACCAGCCGATGAATCAACGGCATCCGAACCAGCCGATGAATCAACGGCATCCGACGATAGCATGGACACATCGGCAACAGGTGACGATCAAACCACTGTTTAATGGTTCATCAAAAAAGAGACACCGCGTGGTGTCTCTTTTTTTATCGAAGCCAATCGCGCGCTCGTTTGGGCCAACCAACCAGCAACAAGAGCGCCAACGGCGCACCCCAATTCGAAAACCGTTCGACAAAATCCCACACCGATTCGCCAACGATCGGCCGCAGCAGAGCCGTCCAAAATCCCCAAAAAACCATCCATAACAAAGCAAGACGGATTGGCTTCAGGAGAACCAAAATCGCCAGACACACGTCAAGAATTCCAATCGCGACCAACAACTTGGCGGCGAGAACGGAATCCGTAACACCAAAGATGGAAAACCATCCAATCCATGTCGGCTTCCCTTGAATCGCCAACACACCATGCCCAATAAATTCACCGGCCACCGCAATGCGCAAAACCCATTCGATCTGTTTAGATGTTGTGAGAGGCGTCATAGATAAGATGAATAATTTTTTCTGCCACGTTTGTTGGAAGAATTTCTCTGATTTTTGTTCGATAGTGTTCCCTTCTTTGAAGATCGTTGATCAACGAACGGATTTCATGAAGAAGTTTGGGGGCATTCAATTCTTCTTGGTTCAAAACGCGCGCCGCTCCGGCATGAGCCACAACGGAAGCGTTTTCTTGTTGTCCGTAACCGGGTAACGGAATCAAGATTGCCGGTTTCCCAAGGGCGGACAATTCGCTGATCGTTCCAAGTCCGGCACGCGCGACCACCACATCCGCGGCCGCATACATATCTTCGAATTCTTCACCGATGACGACAAAATGATCTTGCGAATCGCCAAACATCTGCGGATATTTTCCACGACCCGTAATCCACAGGACGTTCATTTCTTGTTTGATTTGATCTGCTATTTCCGACAGACGCTCGTTGATCCAACGTGAGCCCGTGCCGCCCCCAAAAACAAGCAAGGTTTGTTTGCCGGGATCCAAGCGAAATCTTTGCCCGGCCCGATCACGAGAACCCTGCAACAATGATTCGCGAACCGGTACGCCAACAACTTCTGTTTTTTTCTTTGGAAATTTATCTCGCGTTTGGTTCCAACCCACAAAAATACGCTCAACAAAACCGGCAACCAAACGGTTGGACAGCAGTGGATGAACGTCTGTTTGAAGAATGAACGCTGGAATGCCAAACAGACGCCCAACAAGAATCACCGGCACCTGTGTAAAACCACCCGCGCCAATAATGATGTTTGGTCTTTGGCGCCACAAAACAAGCACCGCGCAAACCACAGCCGACACGGCGCAAAATGGAAGCCACAACCATTCTAAAGAAACAAAACGTGAAAAACGAACGCGTGGAAGTGAATAAAATGGAATATGATATTGTTTCGCCAAAAGGCGCTCGGGTCCATGAGATGTGCCAACCAAAACAAAAGCAACGGACGGATCGCGTTTACGCCATGCTTCGACCAAAGCCAAAAGCGGCGTTACCGGTCCCAATGTTCCACCACCCGCAAGTAATATTTTCATACGACATGAGACCCTTTGCACAATTATCTAAACCGAATCGACGATCAAAGGCCTGACCCCGTTCTACGCATCCCTGCTGATATTCAACACCACCCCGATTGCGGCCATTGCTACGGCGAGCGATGTTCCGCCGTAACTGATAAACGGGAGCGGAATGCCGGTGATCGGCATCAAGGCCACCATGGAGCCAATGTTCACAAACGCTTGAATGGTGATCCAGGCCCCGACACCGATCACAAAATATCTCGCAAATCGATCAGGGGTGTTTTGCGCAATGGCAAGCAATCGCCAAAGCAAAAGAAGAAACAGGACAATGGTGATAAAAGCAAACACAAATCCCAACTCCTCACCAATAACCGCAAAAATCGAATCCCCGGCAACTTCCGGCAAATACTGAAATTTCTGGCGCGAGTGGCCGTAACCAACTCCAAAAAAACCACCTGAACCAATCGCGAGAAGCGCCTGATTCACATGGTATCCAATCCCTTGCGGATCAAGTTCCGGATTTAAAAAAGTCGTAAAACGCGCGGCACGATAGGGTGCCGTTTTAATGAGGAGAGTGAGAACGCCGATTCCCGCGGCAATCGATCCAAATACATAAACAAGTGGCGCTCCCGCAACAAAGTAAACCACCAGAGCCATTCCGGCGATGATACACATCGTGCCCACGTCCGGTTGGAGCAACATCAACAGCATGATCGTTCCAAGCACGAGCAAAAATGGAAAAAATCCGGAGTGGACGTTTTTCACGCCTTGTTCATCGCGAGCGCCAAGCCAGGCCGCAAGATAAAAAAGAAACGTCAGTTTGACAATTTCGGATGGTTGCAAAGAAAACACACCCCCGACGGAAATCCAGCTTTGCGCCGTGCCAATGCCGGCGGAAAAACCCGGAATGAACACAAGCACAAGCAGGATGATGGAAAAGATGAGAAGATGGAATGCGTGTTTTTGCCAAAACGTATACCGAATGCGCGACAGAGCGAAAATGGCGGCGAGTCCCGGGAGAAAACCAAAAATCAGTTGATGCTTCAGGAAATAATAACTGTCATTAAATTGCTCATATCCGCTTGGGGCGGATGCGGACCAGAGCATGATCAGACCAAAAACGACAATCGTGGAAACGATCAAAAGCAGGGGGAGATCAATGGAATGGGAGGATGAACGCATGTTTCCGGAATCTCTACATTGAGACTGCTACCAAAACTCGATGAGATGTCGGTGCGCGGGGTGAGAGACCTCTGAAACGTTCTAAAATGGACGTTGAAGAGGTGGCGCCGTCCCGTAAGCCGACAACTCGCGAGTTTTGAGAGCAGTCTCACATTAAAGCATCAAGCAGAGCCAAACTCACGCCAATAGATGCAAAAACCATCGATACGACCCAAAATCGCATCACGATTTGCGGTTCTGGCCAGCCAATCGCTTCCAAATGATGATGAATCGGCGCGCTTTTAAACACTTTTGTTTTCAAAAGCCAGCGTGAACCAACCTGTATGAGAACCGAAAGTGATTCGACAAAAAACACAAAACCGATAATCGGAAGTAAAAGCGCCGCATTCGTCAACATAGCCACGATGCCAAGCGTGACTCCAAGCGACATGGCGCCTGTGTCTCCCATAAAAAAACTGGCGGGATGGATGTTAAACCATAAAAACGCCAGAAGTGCACCTAGAATCACTCCGCAAAAAACAGCAAGATCATATTTCCCTTGAGAGAATGCCACGATGGCAAAAGCCGCAAAGGATGTGAGAAGCGTCCCGCCGGTCAAACCATCAAGCCCATCTGCTTCATTGACCGAAAATGCCGTTGCCACGATGACTAAAATAAAAAAGGGGACATACAAAATACCGATGTTAAAATCTCCAACAAATGGCACATGAAGCAGATCCCAATCCAACTTGACACGGAACCACCAAGCCCCAACCGTAGCGATGAGAGTATAAATCAACAAACGATGGCGCATACGAAGTCCGCCCCCTTTTCGACCAAGACCGCGTGCATCGAAATAATCATCAACAAAACCAACGATCGCAGACGCAATCAACGCGCCAAGCGGAAGCAAAGTTTGTGAGCGCGAAAGAAAGTTCAGTCGAGCCAACAGAGAATCCGCTGGAAAATACGCGCTCATTGCATGAAACAAGAGGGCAAGCAAGAGAACGGTGGCCCAAATTAAAATACCGCCCATGGTCGGAGTGCCACTTTTCTTTGCATGAAGCGCGGCGAAAATAGGAGCGGATGAAACCGGTCGAATGGCTTTCGCCACCTTCCACTTTTGCAGGATCCGCGTCAGAGACGGTGCCCAAGCAAAGGCGACCACAAACGCGATCGCAGAGAGTAAAAGAATTCGGACAAGCTCAAAGGATTCAAGATGCATATCAAATATTCAGAAGAACAATGAGAATGGTTGCCACAAAAAACGTGGCTTCGATGAAAACCGTGCTCAAGGAAAAAAAACGCGCAAGCATTTTTTCTCTTTGATAAAAATGTGATTGCATCACCAGACTCACGAGAAGAAAGAACAAGCCCAGTCCCGGAAGTACAAAAACCTGAACCCAAGGCCCAAACCGATCCACTCCAAAATAGACGTTATAATGAAGTGGAAGATAGGGTTTCTGTGCAGACAGAGGAACGATCCGCCAAACGAGCAACAAGACGGCGGCCATCCACAATAAAACGGACGCGATGAGCATCCACACATAGAGGCGATCTTGTTGAAGCATTTCGCGAAACAACTTCAGGGACTGTTTTGCTTGTCTACGGATACGGCTCATGCACTTGTTCTTCTTTGAGTTACAAAACTCGATGAGATTTGCGAGAACGGGCTGTCGATCCACGCGAACCCTACTCAAACTATTCTTCATCATTAACGGATATCACCTCGGTTATCTCCGGAATCGCATCTTGAAGCGCCGCCTCGACTCCCATTTTGAGCGTGATCTGCGACATGGGACATCCCACGCAGGCTCCGCGCATACGGACATGCACACAACCGGTTTGTTCATCGTACTTGACGAGCTCAATTCCACCTCCATCCAATCGAAGCGCCGGGCGAATCTGTTCAAGGACTTGTTCAATTTGCTGTTGAATCGTTGTCATATCGGCTGAACTCATTGTGGGTTATCTACAAGTTGATACTTCATTCAGTGAGACCGCCCTCAAAACTCGCGATCTGTCGGCTTGCGGGACGGCGCCACCTCTTCAACGTCCATTTTAGGACGTTTCAGAGGCTGGCTGGCCCGCGCACCGACATCTCATCGAGTTTTGAGAGCGGTCTCTCAGTAAAAAAGAGATCGTCTGTGTCTCTGTCATTCTGAACGAAGCGAAATTTGAGATCCTTCACTTCGTT
>CAYJVQ010000061.1:0-5336 GCA_964373605.1 uncultured Gammaproteobacteria bacterium
TCAGTCCAAAAACGATCCCGCCAAGAAATAAAATGATCAATAACCAACACAACGCATTTGGAAAATTCAGGCACGCAACTTTTTGACAGACCGGACTTTGTTTCATTCGCCTGTAAGTGCACACAATCAAAATGCTTAGCGCGCCGGTAAAAACGGCTCCCACAAATCCGATCACCGCAATAAATTCTCGCGCCCCAAACACATAAAATAAAAGAGGGGCAGCAACCACAATGAGCCACGCCGTTTTGTGCGGAAGACGAAAATCAAAACGCAGAGTGTTCAGCAGTTCGATCCCAAGCATGAAATAAATCGACAGAACCGTCAGAGACCCCAACCCCGTCGCCACCAAACGGAACGTATTTCCCAAAACAGGAATGAGCCCGTCAAACGCAATTTCGGTTGTTGCAAGCCCGGTCACTCCCACCACGGCAAGCGAAAACAAAATGTAAAGAGAGATAATAATCCCCATGCCGATCATGATGACCTGACCGAGTCTTGCACGCGATTGCGTTCCGAGAATGTCATGAATTTCCGGCACGATTCCAACACCGGCCAAAGCAAATAAAATAACTCCGTAAGGAGCAAAGATTTGATCAAACGAAACAGGAAGCCAGGCCGCGGGTTTGATGTAAGGAAGGCATGCAAGAATGATGAATAAAAAAAGAAAAAGCAGTGCGGCGACCACCACGACTTCAATTTTGGAGGCAAACTTCAACCCTCGGTAAATCAACAGGCTCGCGAAAACACCCATAACAAGGGCGTACACAAATTCGGTTCCGCCAAAAAGGGGTGAACCGATCAAGAACAAAAATTTGCCGCCGACGATCAGATAGGCAAGCATCGCTCCCCAGATTCCACCTGCAAGCGCGATGGTCACGAGCCAAGACCATCCGTTGCCTAAATAGACTCGAACAGACCCGACCAAACGTTGTTGACCCTTTGTCTGAATCGAGATTTCCGCTTGCATGAGCATGAGAATCGTCATGAAAAAACCCATGATCAAGAGTTCCACAAGGGCAAGTCCAAAACCGACCTTCGCAAAGATGTACGGAAGCCCAAAAACTCCAACGCCCACGATCGCGCCGATCATCATGGCAACACATCGATAAAATTTGAGAGAAAATGCAGTCACAACTTTTACACAGTATATCACAAACCGCCCGTTGCTCCGTACACAAGACATGCTAATATGCCAGCGATATGGAACGACTCCCCCCACAAAATCTCGAAGCGGAACAGTCATTTTTGGGATGTTTGTTAATTGATCAAAATTCAATGGCTCGCGTGGCAGACCGTATCCAACCTGACGATTTTTATCGTCCGGGCCATCAAAAAATTTACGAAACGGTCTTGGACCTGTTCGAACGCCACGATCCCATTGATCTGCTTTCACTGGGGAATCGGCTTGAGGAAAAAGGATGGCTCCAACAAATCGGCGGTCGCGCCTATTTGGTCGAACTTTCCAATACGGAGCCCACGGCGGCAAACGTCGTTCATTACGCGGATATCGTTCAAAAAAAAGCCACCTTGCGGCGCCTCCTTCAAACAGCGACAGAGATTGCTCACATGGGCTATGATGAAGAAGAAGATATTGATATCACACTTGATCAGGCGGAACGTGTTCTTTTTCGCGTATCGGAAAAATTCAACAAGAACACATTCACACCCATTCGCAGTGTCCTGCACGAAGCGTTTGACCGCATTGACGAACTTCACAAAGATCGAGGTAAACTGCGAGGAATTTCAACCGGATTTCGTGATCTGGATGAACTGCTTGCCGGACTTCAAAATTCGGATTTGATTATTATCGCCGCGCGACCATCCGTTGGAAAAACATCCCTTGCCTTGGATATTGCCAGACAAATTGGCGTGAATTCAAAACAACCTGTTGGATTTTTTTCTCTTGAAATGAGTAAAGAACAGCTGGTCGACCGTATGATTTGTGCGCAGGCGGGCGTTGACTTATGGAAACTCAGAACGGGCCGCCTCTCTGACCATAATGATGATTTTCCTCGCATTGGACATGCGTTGGGCGAACTTTCCGAAGCGCCGATTTTTATTGATGACAGTCCTCAACTGAACGTCATGCAGTTGCGTACCAAGGCACGGCGACTCAAAACCGAACACGGGCTTGGCATTATTATGGTAGATTACTTACAGCTTATGGAAGGGCGCTTTGTAAAATCCTCGGACAACCGCGTGCAAGAGGTTTCGGAAATTTCACGCGGGCTCAAACAAATCGCCAAGGAATTGAATATTCCGGTGTTGGCTCTTGCCCAGCTTTCGCGTGCGGTTGAACAATCAAAACCCGCGATCCCTCATCTTTCACATCTGCGAGATTCAGGATCCATTGAACAAGATGCAGACGTGGTGCTCTTCATTTACCGAAAAGCGTCCGATCGCAATTATCAAATTGAAGACATTCCTCCTGATGAACGAAATGTCGCTGAAATTCACATTGCCAAACATCGCAACGGGCCAACCGGAAAAATCAGACTTTTTTTTGAAGCCACCCGTGCCACTTTTCTCAATCTTGAATCGCGATCCGGGAACCCCCTCTTAAAAGAAAGCCGGCCCATGGGCTTTGCCCCGCTGGCGACTCTCCAACCGAACCCAATGGAAATGGCGCCGCCGCCGATCGATCCAAATCCTCAAACCTAATCATTAAATCTCCCTTCTGTATGTTCAACAAACTCAAGCATCTGAAAAAAATGCGATCGCAGGCCAAACACATGGAAAGTGAACTTGGCGAAGTGCATGGTGAAGGTTCTGCGGCTTGGGGCAAAGTAAAAATGGTCGTGGACGGAAATCGAAATATACAATCGGTTTCCATTCATGAGGAGCTGCTCAAACCGGCGGAAAAAAAGAAGTTGGAAGAAGCTATACAAGAGGCGCACAAAGATGCGCTCAAAAAAATGCAGTTCAAGTTGGCAAAAAAACTTCAAGAGATGGGCGGTCTGGATGCGCTGAAAAATCTCGGGACGTAATCGACGAATTTACTTGCTACGGTCGTTTGATGTGAAAAGATCGATGGGACGAATTTCTCTTGGCCCTCACGTCAGACTCCGGGCCCAGCCCCTTTCAATCCAAAGGATAACCCTGGGATAACCCTGGGATTGAAATCAAAAAAATCCATGCGAAAATTTCCTGAACCTATTTCGAACCTCGTTGCCGCCTTTTCACAACTGCCGGGCGTTGGCCCCAAAACGGCTTTGCGCTATGTTTTTTTTCTGTTAAAGCGCCCGAAAGCGGATTTGCAAATCATGGCTCAAGCGATCCTCAACTTAAGCGATCGGATTCAAGTTTGTCCGCATTGTTTTACATATACACAACGTTCGGTCTGTGAAATTTGTGATGATCAAAAACGAAGCACTTCCCTTTTGTGCGTGGTGGAAGAACCTCGCGATATATCGACCATCGAAGCGATTGGATCTTATCAAGGCCTTTATCATGTGCTTGGTGGAACCCTCAATCCGATCGAGGGAATGACGCCAGACGCTTTGCGTGCCAAAGAACTTTATGCGCGCATCCACACCGATCAGAGCATCCAAGAAGTCATTCTTGCTTTTTCTCCAACCACACAAGGCGAAATGACTATTTTATATCTTCAAAAACAACTTGCCCCGCTCGGTCGGCGTATTTCACGTCTCGCGCGCGGACTCCCTGTCGGCGCAACCCTTGAATTTGCGGATGAAATAAGTCTGGGCGATGCATTGAACGGTCGACGTATTCTTGAAACCTAACCCATGAATCCTCCCGCTTGGATTTCCCACAATTTTTTGTAGATGCCGTTTTTATGTTTAATAAGCTGTGCATGCGTGCCGACATCGACAACTTTTCCTTCATTCATGACAATAATGCGATCCATTGCCATGATCGTCGAAAGACGATGGGCGATCACCATCGTTGTTTTTCCTTCCATCAACTCACGAAGCGCCTGTTGAATAAGATGTTCGGATTCAGAATCCAAAGAGGACGTTGCCTCATCCAAAACGAGAATCGGCGCATCCTTCAGAATGGCTCGTGCAATCGCGACGCGCTGGCGTTCGCCGCCTGAAAGTTTCACTCCGCGCTCACCGACATACGTTTCATAACCGTCTTGTATCTCCAGAATGAACTCATGGCACCGCGCTTTCTTTGCCGCCTCAACGATTTCTTCGTCTGTCGCTTCGCGCCGACCATAGCGGATGTTCTCCCTGATCGTTCGATGAAAAAGAATGGGTTCTTGTGGCACTACCGCCATGTGCTCACGCAAACTTTTTTGCGTCACGCGCGCAATGTTCTGATTGCCGATGATGATCTTTCCGCGTTCAATGTCATAAAATCGAAGAAGAAGTTTTGTCAAAGTGGACTTTCCGGCTCCGGAAGGTCCAACCAGTCCAACTTTTTCTCCGGGATTGATCGTGAAACTCAATCCTTTGAGAATGCGCCTGGTCTTGTTAAAACTGAAATAGACGTTCTGGAACTCAATGCGTCCGGTTTGCATCGAAAGCTCTTTTGCCCCACGCACATCCTTGATGTCCGACGCTGTTTCCATGATTTCAACCATCTGATCCGCATCGGCAACGGCTTCATACGCGCGACGGATCGCATGACCGATATCCCAAAGTTTCGAAAACATTCCAACCAGATACACCTGGATAAGCGCAAAATCTCCAATTGTCAAAATATTCTTTTGCCACAGATCAACGGCCACATACATCATCAAAAACTCAATCCCGATCATCAGAGCCGCTTGAACGGCTTCCATAATTCCGTTGAGATTCCAAATGGATGTATTGATTCTGCGAAGATGCTCGGTCACTTCTTTGTAAAGCGATCGCTCATGATCCATGCCGGTAAAAAGTTTGGCGGTGATGGCGTTGGTGATGGAATCCGCAAGAATACCCGTGGCTTCCGAATCAGTCTGTGTGCGTTGGACTTCAAACGGAAGTTTCCAAATGGAATACCAGACATTAAACCCGACAAAAACAAGCATCCATAAAAGCAAAATGATGGCGAGCAGCGGATGACGCATGAACAAAACGATCAAGGAACCAACCATGATGACCGAGAGCGGAAGAAACTTCCAAAGCACCTGCTCTGTCAAGTTATCAAATGCCCGTTCCAAACGACCCGCCTTGCGCACGAGTGAACCTCCAAAATTGTCTGAAAAAAATTGATAAGACTGCGCATGGATCGCTTCGTGTGCCGATTGTGCAAGATCGGCCATCACGCGCGGATTGCGCCAACATTCAATAAAAACCGTTGTGCGCCATGTTGCCCAACCGATCGCATGAAATCCTAAAACAAAAACCAAAGCGCGCACGATGGCGAAAATCGGCGCCACATTTGGA
>CAYJVQ010000062.1:0-5226 GCA_964373605.1 uncultured Gammaproteobacteria bacterium
CAAGCCGACAGATCGCGAGTTTTTCAACGGTCTCACTGAAGGAAGTATCAATTTGTAGATAACCCACAATGAGTTCGGACCTCTGAAAAAGTGCGTCTTTTCGACAACGGGCGCCCGTCGTCCCCGCTCACCCTACGTTTGAGTAGGGTTCGCGGGGATCGACAGCGTTAGAGACATCACTTTTTAGAGGTCTCGAGAGTATGTTTTCGCGATATTGGCGTCAGATTCTTTTTTTCTTCTTTGCCGCCGGATTTCTGATTAGCGCTCCGGCGGTAGTGTTGTTTACCGCAGGATATCGGTATCACTTTGCAAGCGGCAAAATCGTTCAAACAGGAATCATGAACATTCACTCGATTCCGAAAGGGGCGAATGTGCTGATAGACGGAAAACTCCAAAAAGAACGAACACCCGCCGTGATCAGCAATGTCATTCCGGGTTTCCACGAAGTGCGCGTTGAAAAAGAGGGATATTCGTCTTGGAAAAAAACACTGGAAGTTTCGAGCAAACAAAGTACGTTTGTCGAACAAGCCGTTCTTTTTTTGATGCAAGACTCTGAAACCAATGATGGACCTCTTGTGGGAAAAAATCCTGCGATCAAACCGGAGTGGAACCAAACTCCTCTGAATTTCAAAATACAAAATACGTCTGATCGATCCGTGCTCTCTTTCGTGGATGAAAACAACTTGGCTTCGATCATCGCCTATCTTCCACCGAGCGATTATGCCATTGAACCGGCGCCGGCTCCCTATCTGTTGCTGAAAGATGAGACACGAGGACGCCTTGTGCTCGTTGATATCGTCAACACAACGCAACCCATTTTGCTGAACACGGACGCCATTCAATGGGCTTGGTCGCTTTCGGGAGAAACCTTGCTCTTTAGCGACGGATTCGATATCGAAGCTTATACGCCATCGCTTCATTTTCGCGAAACGCTCACGCGATTCAGTCAACCCATTTTTGGATTGACTTGGTATCCGAAAGGACGACTGGTCGTCTTTGGCTACACCGGAAACATTTTTGCTCTCGAACTGGATCGCCGTGGCGAACCAAACAAAACAACCCTGATGGAAGAGTTGCCTGTCAAAGAATACTGGTTTGAAAATGAAGGCGAATGGCTTGTTGGGATATTAGAAGATGGACGGGGGTTTAAAAAAAGATTACAGAAATAGGGAGATGGGGTCAGGTCTTGCTAATCAATTTTTTAAATTAAAAAAGTCATTAGCAAGACCTGACCCCATCTTCACAATTCAACAAAACTATTATCACCTATAATCAACCGATGCCCGCTTTTCGGATGCGAACGCCTGTAATCAACAAGAATGGCGTTTACGCCGATGAGTGAGTTGACAATTCGACGTGTGGTATCGATCGTTGCTCCTTCAAAAATAACGGAATGCTCAATTTCCGTTTGATTGATTTTGACATGATTCCCAATCGCGGTGTACGGACCAACATAAGAAGAGGTAATCTCACAGTTGTCTCCGATCACCACCGGACCCCGAAGAAGCGTATCGGCGCTCACGCGTGTATTTTTTCCGATACTCACCAGTCCTTGAATTTGCACATCCTGCGGTATTTCACATTCGATACAAAATTGTTCGCGCGACAATTCGTCCATGATGAGCGCGTTTCCTTCAATGAGCGCATCGGGCGTTCCCGTATCTTTCCACCAGCCCGTAATTTCTTCATGTCCCGTTTTTCCATTTTTAATATACCAGGTAATGATGTCCGTAATTTCATATTCACCGCGCGAGGACGGTTCGATCGTTCGATACGCCTGAAAAAATTTCTCATCGAATAAATAAATACCCGTAACGGCAAAGGGTGATGGAGGTCTCTCCGGTTTTTCCATGGTTCGCACAAGTTTCCCATCTTGATCGAATTCCGGTACGCCAAATCTCTGCGGGTCTTTCACGCGTGAAAGAGCGATCAGGCAATCGAGCTGTTCCTTCTGAAAACGATCAACAAATTTTTTGATGCTTCCCAAAATAATGTTATCACCGAGAAAAAAAAGAAAGCGCTCGCCGCGCAAATATTCTTCCGCATTTGCCACCACATGGGCAAGACCCTTCGCACCACCGCGTTGCTCGACATACCTAAAATGTGCGCCGTATTGGCTTCCGTTGCCAAGCGCGTTTGCCATCATCTGAATTTCACCCGGATTGACGTTGATGATAATGTCCGTAATCCCTGCATCAACGATTTTTTTGATGGGATAAATAAGCATCGGTTGATTCGCGAGCGGGATCAGATGCTTATTGTGAGTCCACGTAATGGGTCGCAAACGGGTCGCATGACCGCCGGCGGCAATGAGAGCTTTCATAAAAGGAAAGTTAACAAAGAAAATAAGGGGGGTCAACCCCGTTTCTTCGCCTCTGCGTATTTCTGCATCGTATCGCGCAAGGCTTCCTGCACCGGCCGCATCGCGATCCCAAACAGGGCGAGGCGCGTGCTGGCAAGAAAATTGTTGGATCGTCCTTTCATTGCAAGCCCTTGCGCAACCAAATCATCATTGGAAATCCACTCGCATATCTGATGTGGATCAACGAGCTCTTTGTAAAGCGTCATCAGTTCTTTGTGCTTCATCGTTCCGGGATTCGTCACATGAAAAACCCCGGGCGCTCTCTGCTTAAGAAGCTCATGAAAAACAGAAATCATATCTTCAATGATGGTCACGGAATTTTCCACATCGATAATTTTAGAATAGGTGGCGAGCTTGTCAATCATGTTCCCGGGCGCCGGTTTCCAATCAATCGGCATGCGAATGCGCGCGATCCCAACGTTTGGCAAGGTGGATAAAACAAGATCGGCCGCCCATTTGCAACGGGAATAAACCGGAGCCGGATTTCCAAAATCATCCTCTCGCCAGGCCTTATCCGGATGTGGGGAATCCCCATAAAAAATACAACCCGAACCTATATGAAGCAGATACACTCCCGCCTCTTGACAGGTTTGCGCGAGCACGATCGGCATGAGCGTGTTTCCTTCCATCGTCTCAAGTTGATGATTTTCACACCAGTCGACATTTGGCTTTCCCTTCACGCCGGCCGCATTCAAAACCACATCCGGTTGGTGTTTACGAATTTCCTCAAGCGCATCGTGTTTACTGGTGATGCGCATAAACGAAACAACGGCTTCATCGCCCCACACTTCCTGACATCGATTGCCGATATATCCGTTTCCAAAAATAAGAATTTTCATAACTGTCCGATTTGTTTCTGATAGTAGTTATCATAATACGTCTGGTAAGCCCCGCTCTTGCATCTCTGCCACCACAGCGGATAATCCCGATACCACAGAATGGTCTTTCGAATTCCCTCCTCAAAAGGAATCGTCGACTCCCAACCCAGTTCTTCACGAATCTTTGTCGGATCAAGTAAATATCTCTTGTCGTGCTGTAATCGATCCGGAACGTAAGTTTTAAGCGCCGCCGGTTTGTTTAAGTGCGTGAGCACCGCGTCCGCAATCTCTTCGATCGTTTTCTCCAATTGCGTTCCAATATTGTACGCCTCGCCGATTCGTCCCTTCATCAAAATAACTTCGATGCCGCGCGCATGATCGTCCACATGAATCCATTCGCGCTTATGTTGGCTTGATTTGAACAACGGCAGTTCTTTATCCTCCAGCGCGTTTGTGGTGAAGACGGGAATAACTTTTTCGGGAAACTGGTACGAACCGTAATTATTTGCACAGTGAGAAATCGTCACAGGCATTTTGAACGTATGAAAATACGCCATCACGACATGATTGGCGGCGGCTTTTGAGGCATTGTATGGCGTCTTGGGCAAATACGGATCGCTCTCTTTAAACATCCGCTCTTCATTCAACTCCAGTTCCCCGAACACTTCGCATGTGGAAACGTGATGGAAACGACTCACGCGCGCATCTTTCGCCGCGGCCAGAAGCACTTGCGTTCCCAGAACATTCGTTCTCACAAAAATTCCCGGATCGAGAATCGCGCGATCATTGTGAGACTCCGCGGCGAAATTCACCACCACGTCTCCCTCATCGAGCGCCTCACGCACCGTCTGATAATCACCGATATCGCCTTTCACGAACGTGTAACGAGCATCCTTTTCCACATCGCGCAAATTTTCCAAATTGCCTGCATAAGTAAGCGCATCAAAATTCACGACTTGATCGTCCGGATGTTCGCGTAACCAATAGCGGATGAAATTCGAGCCGATAAATCCGGCTCCTCCGGTCACAAATATTTTCATAAAACCCGTCGAATCTGTTCCGCCATCTGCGCCAATTCATCCTGCGAGGCGGAAACATGCGGCCACGAGGAAAGTCCGTCTCCGGTCTTGCGTGGAATGATATGAAAGTGCGTGTGAAAAATTTCTTGGCCGGAGGCTTGACCCACATTGGTTGTGATGTTGCAACCCTCCGATCCTGTGGCTCGCAAAATCGCCGGAGCGATTTTTTGAATGGCGAACCAACAGGCGGCAATCTCGCTCGCATCGCTTTGCAAAGCGTTTTCTTTCTCTTGCTTCGGCACCACAAGCGTATGCCCATGATGAACCGGATGAATATCAAGAAACGCAATCACGCGATCATCTTCATAAACAATGTGGCCGGGAATTTCCCTGGCGATAATTTTTGAAAAAATGGAGGGCATACTATTCACGAATAAGACGCCAAAATAAAAGGGGAATAAACAGGGCCGTCACGGCGATTAAAAGACGCACAGCCCCCAATCCTTCACCGAAAACCCACGTTATCACAGTAAGCCCCATTCCCAAAATCAAGGCAACCAAGAGCTGTGCCCACGGACGATCTGAATATTCTTTAACAATGAAACCCCACCAAATTCCAAACCCGATCGCTCCAAGTAAAAAGAGATGGACGGAAAACGACCGCGCCACAAACCCAGGCCGAAGGGAATCGAACAGCCAAAAGAGGAGATAAGAGATGAGCGACACATAAAAGCCGGTTTTTGCGATGCGGTGCATAATTTCTTCATTATATCCAACTGGTGTAGTGAGAAGAGATCGATGGGACGAATTTTTCTTGGTCCATACGACAGACCAAGGGCAGAAAAATTGTCCCATAACGATCTCTTGCACGGATCGTGGTCAATGGAAGTCTGTACAACCGGGAAGTTTTTCAACCGGTTTTCTGTGTCTAAAGGTGGGAGAGGATGGGAGAGGGGGTGGGGACGTATTGACATGTCTTTTGGCCAACGGACTGTCGCCGTTGTTCCCTGCGACATGCCAACACGTC
>CAYJVQ010000063.1:0-5223 GCA_964373605.1 uncultured Gammaproteobacteria bacterium
GACGTTTCAGAGGTCTCTCACCCCGCGCACCGACATCTCATCGAGTTTTGAGAGCAGTCTCGGATGGAAGATTGACAAAATATTGCCATTATGATAAAAAATGACCTTGGTTTATGGGTTGATTTGTCGTCATTTGTGAGTAAAATGGCGTGAAATCAGGCCGTGAACTTAACAATTGGACAGATGAGGGAGATTGTCTGGCCTGGGCAACCCTTAAACGGATGGAGGACCATCATGAGGCTGTGGACGAATTCACTCCTGATTTTCGCCCTGCTCGCCACGGCTGCCTTGGTGGCCGGTTGCGACAACGCTCCCTTTGGGAGTCTGAAGGCGGAGTACGTCACTCACGAAGGTGAGACGGCTGTTGATGCCGGCTCACAGTCAAACGATGTGGTTGACACGCCCGATGCGCAGTCGCCCGAGCCGACAGACGAAGACGGCGACGGCGTAACCGCGGATGTTGATTGCAACGACAACAACGCGGCGATTCATTCGGGAGCGGTCGAGCAATGCAACGGCGTTGACGACGACTGCGACGGCTTGGTCGACGAGAACCTCTGGAAGTCCTGGTGGGTCGATGCGGATAAGGATGGTTTCGGCTCCGGCATTTGTTTCAAGATCATGTGCCATGGCCAAGCCGGTCCGAACATGGTCGACAACGACACCGACTGTAACGATGCCATCAAGACCGTGCATCCCGGTGCGACCGAGCAATGCAACGGCGTTGACGACGACTGCGACGGCTTGGTTGATGAGAACGTCAGTCTCATCCTGTTCTTGGATGTTGACGGAGACGGTTACGGCGATCCCGGCGCCTGGTTCTCGGGTTGCGGTGCGGGAGATGATCTTGTCGTCAACGACACCGACTGCGATGACGTCAAGGGTGATGTTCACCCGGGTGCGGTCGAGCAATGCAACGGCGTTGACGACGATTGTGACGGCTTGGTTGATGAGATCATGGCCGGCATGTGTGACGATGACAGCAAGTTCACCGTTGACACGTGTGATCCGATTCTTGGCATGTGCCAACATGAGGACATCCTTGTCGAGTTTGTGTGCTCGTTACCTGACAGCGCGGCCTCTGACCTTGTGTGCGGTTCCGGCGTCTTTTTCGAGAAGAACGGCCAGTACGGCGAGAAGATCGTCCAGAAGCTCGGTGGACTTCTCGAGCTCACCGCCGCGGACGTGTGCTGGGAATTGGGACTGGGCAGTCTGCTTCATCTCAACACCTACGCACTTGATCCTGCCGATCCATTCGCGATTTGGACCGGCGGCGAGTACACAAAGGTTACGGTTCAGGGGATGGCTGTTTCCGGCTCGCCGGGAACCGTCACCCTCTTTCCGTTCGGACTGGACACGCTCTACGACCAGGCCGACTTCCAGATTTGTCAGCCCTAAGGAAGGACTGACGCCTTTTCTTGACACTTGACAGGGCGCATGAATCGAGTACCATCTCGTTCTTGCGCCCGTCCATTTTTAACAGAATGAACTTCAACAAGATTTCGTATCCATCTGATATGAACTCTTGCCGGGGTTGAATCTAAGCCCTGCCGGGTGCGGCCGGTGTTCCGCATAGGATCTTTGAAGATGAGGGCGAGAACATGAGAAAGTTTTTCTGCGCTGTTTTCTTGATGGTGTTCATCGTCGGGTGTGGCAACAACCAGACGGCTGGCAACGTCGGAACCACCGACAAGCCAAGCGAGAGCTCGACGATCCGTTCGGCCATCATGATCGACAATGGACAGAAGCAGACCTGTGCGGGCGAGGTCCAGACCTGCTACGAGCAGGGACCCGGCCAAAAGATCTGCTGCGATCCCGACTCGTATGTGCGTTACTACGAGTCCGACGACATGTGCATCTACGCCGGTCTCGAGGGTGGGTTGAAGGGTTGTGCCTACACCCCGTGCTCCGACGACGATGACTGCGCACCGGCGAACCCGGACAGCAAGCATCTGACGGCAACGTGCATCTCCACCGTCGCGTCCAATGAAAGCGACATCATAGGTCTGTGTTTTTTCGCTTGGGACAAGTGCAGTGCAGGCGAAAGCACACCGTGCCAGACCAACGGATTCGTCGTGTGCTTGGGCGGTGCGTGCGCCTGTTCGGTGCAAGCGGATCTGTCCGCGGCAACGTCCGAGCTGTGCGACGAACTGGACAACGACTGCGACGGAGAGATCGACGAAGGCTTCAATCTCGGCGAACTCTGCGACGGCGACGACAGCGACTTTTGCCCGCTGGGTACCTATACCTGTGCCGGTAGCAAGCTCGACAACGAATGCGTCAACGAGACGCTCGAAGACGTCGAAGAGGCCTGCAACTGGCAGGACGACGACTGCGACGGCCTTGTGAACGAAGGATTCGACGGACTCGGCGAGCCCTGCGACGGCGCGGATGACGACATGTGCAAAGCAGGCACCATGGTGTGTGCCGAGGACGCATGGAATGTCGTTTGCGATGAAATCGGCAAGGGTTTCACCGAAGTCTGCAACTTCTTCGACGACGACTGCGATGGCGAGGTCGATGAAGGCGTGCAGATCAAGTTCTACGCCGATGCTGACGGCGACCTGTGCGGCAGTGCGAAAAACGGCGACTTCGACAAAATCGTCGTTGCCTGCCAAGCGCCAAACGGCTACATCCTTTGGAAAGACATGACGTGCGGCGCCCAGGGCGACTGTGACGACGGAGATCCCAGCGTGTACAGCGGTGCGCCAGAGCTGTGCGACGGACTCGACAACGACTGCGATGGCGTCGTTGACGAGGGATTCACTCCGGGAGCGAGTTGCGACGGGGCGGATGACGACTTCTGCGCCAACGGCAAACTCGTGTGCAGCTGGGACGGCCTGAGCACACAGTGCGACGAGATCGGCAAGAACAAGATGGAAGTCTGCAACAGCAGCGATGATGACTGCGACGGCGCGACCGACGAAGGTTGCGACGACGACGATGACGGCTGGTGCGATGACGGCATGCTCACGAGCAATCTGGCCGCGTGCGATTTCGGGGATTGTGACGACGAGAACGCCAAGGTCAATCCCGGCATGGAGGAGGTCTGTTTGACCGCCTTCGATGACAACTGCGACGGCAAGACCGACGTGCTCGCCGATGGCGTCACGCCCGCGTGCAGTTCGTGCGCAAACGCGATCGAACTCCCGTGCGGCGTGGATATCAACCTCGACATGGCGGCCGAACCCAACACCGTGAACGCCATCGACTCGTACACGTGCTGGACTCCGATCGGGCCCAAGAAGCTCAAAACCGTGCTCAGCGCACCCGAGATCATCGTGGCGCCGGACGCAAAGCCGGGAACGCAGTTCTCTCTGCAGATTCTGAAAGGCGGCACAGGAACGATCGCGGCGCGTTTGCACGAGAGTTGCGAACCGGACGCAAACTCGACCGCCGTCTCGGCTTTCCCGAACGGAACGTGTGCCGCCTACAGCACGGTTTCGGTGAGCGGTGGTGTCGTCGGCGAGGACTTCATCTCGCTTGACGCCGCGTTCGCCCAGCAGGTGAGTGTGAAGTTCATCTGCATCCCGCCCGCCGACTGAGCTCGGCAACCACTCGCGGCTGATAAGGTCCTTTGACCATCAGCCGTTTTTTTTATTCCGTGCTAAAATAGACGCATGATCAATCTCCGGTCCGTTTATTTTGAATCCGAGGAAAAAATGCGGTATCTCGCGTTTTCTTTATTCGGTTTGCTTATCTTGTTTCTCATCATCCAATCTTTTTTTTCACCCGCGATCGCTTTGGCTTCTCTGTGCACGTTTGTGATTGTGATCGTGACATTTTTTTCACCCGCAACCACCCTTGCTCTTTTGGCGTTTTATCTTCCTTTCGAATCGTTCGTGCTGAAATTCATTCCGGACAATCTTTATGTCTTTGTCCGTTTTTTTTCCGAGGGTCTTATCTATCTCATCGCGTTTATCGTGTTGTGGGAGTGGCTTTCCGGCCGTCTTTCGATCAAAAAAACAACGCTTGACACGCCATTTGTTTTGTTCGTGGTGACTCTCGTTGCCTCCGCGCTCATACATTTTGTTCCTGTTCCCATTGCCTTGCTCGGATTGCGCCAAATTTTGCGATTCATGGTTGTCTTTTTTTTGGTCGTGTACCTTAAACCCTCCAAAGCGTATGTCAAACGTGTGACGGTTGCGCTGTTTTTCATTTTGATCATTCAGTCCGGAATCGGGATTGCCCAGTCTATGGTTGGCGAGCCCCTTGATCGATTTTTGATTTCTTCAGAATCGCGTTCCCTGGGCGAGCTGACCCTCACCGGCGGCGTGGAACAATTTTGGGATCCGGGATCTCGCGTGTTTGCCACGCTCGGTCGTTATGATCGGCTGGGAAATTTTCTTTACATCTTTCTTCTCCTTGCCAGCGGATTTCTTTTCACTCTCACGGCGAGAACAAAAAAACTCGAGCCGATTCTTTGGTGGGTTTTTATCTTGGGTATTCCGGCGCTGGTTTTGACGTATTCGCGGTCTTCTTGGTTTGGATTCTTGTTCGGATTTTTGTTTATCGGGCTGGTGATGAAACGCGACAAAAAAGTTTTTGCCGGACTGATTGCCTCGATTCTGATTGTGCTTGGGTATTTGGCCGTTTCAGGTTTAACCGTTGGCTTGATCGCAGAACAACCGGGGCAAACACTCTCTGAACGTTTTTTCGAGTCCTTCAGCTACACACGTTGGCGAGGAGAATATGAAGGTCTCGGGCGAGTGTTTTGGTATGTCCATACTCCGCTGAACGTTGTTTCCGCTTCCCCTATTTTTGGGTGGGGTCCCGGGCAGTTTGGCGGTGGAGCGGTTGGAGTGCTTCACAACACGCGCGTCTACGAAGCGCTCGGGTTGCCGTTTGGTGTTTTTGGAACCGAGGGTTTTATTGATAACAGTTGGTTTAGTATTTGGGGGGAAGCGGGAACGCTCGGCCTTTTCTTTTTTTTCTGGCTTTACATCGCCTTGTTTCGCCGCTCTTTGATGACCTATCACCGTTCGAGGGATCCTTCGATTCAAGGATTGGCAATCGGATTTGCCGCGGTGATGATCGCGGTCGCTTTCAATGGGTTTACTTCGACGGTTTTTGAGATTCGAACCGTGGCGTTTTATGTGTGGATGTATGGAGGGTTTGTGTGGGTGCTGGGAGAGGGGGAGTAGCGAGTTTTGAAAGCGGTCTTGCGTTATAGACCCTTTGCACAATTACCTTTCGGCTGGATTTGGCGTCTTACGGCCTGCG
>CAYJVQ010000064.1:0-5165 GCA_964373605.1 uncultured Gammaproteobacteria bacterium
TTTTAGGACGTTGAAGAGGTCTCTCACCCCGCGCACCGACATCTCATCGAGTTTTGAGAGCGGTCTCTATACATGGAGTATCTCTCCTCATTTTTCATCGCTCTTTGCTCGCACGTCATCCAAACCAGCTCGAAATTAATTGTGCAAAAGGTCTTATGTATCCGAATCTATCGATTCACATTGTCACTTGGAATTCCATGAGATTTTTGCCGGATCTTCTTTTGAGTCTGTCTCAACAGACCTATCAGGATTTTGCCGTGCTGGTGATCGACAACGGATCAACAGATGGAGTGGAGCGTTTTATTCGAGCACAATACCCTCAAATCACTTTTTTGCGGAACGCGCGCAACTTGGGTTTTTCAGGAGCTCACAATCAAGGTATCCGTTACGCCCTTGAACGGTGGCCTGTTGAAATGTTGACAGACCGATTTATCCTTGTGACCAACCCCGATCTTCTTTTTGCTCCGACGTGTCTTGAACGATTGATAACCGCGAGCGGCGAAAATCCGTCTGTAGGAGCCTTTGGACCAAAACTGCATCGCGCGTTTGGCGAAAATCAGCATGACGACTCGCTTCCGGAAGTTATCAAATCAGATCTGATTGATTCAACGGGCTTGCAGGCACATAAAAATCGAACGTTTACCGAGCGGGGAGCCGGAGAAATGGATCAGGGGCAGTATGATCGGGCGACAGATATTTTTGGTGTTTCGGGAGCGCTTGGCTTCTATCGCGCGAGCGCACTTCAGACGGTTCGATTTAAGGATGAATTTTTTGATCACGATTTTTTTGCTTATAAAGAGGATGTCGATTTGGCTTGGCGCCTTCAGCAGGCCGGGTGGAAGGCGCGTTTTGTTCCGGAGGCCCTGGCTTTTCACTACCGTGGTATGTATGGCAAAGAGAAGATGGGATGGTGGGAACGCTTTCGTCATCGTCGGATCAAATCAAAATCGCGAAGTTTTTATTCCACTCGGAATCACTGGTTGCTTTTGGTGAAAAACGAACGATTTGTAAACGCTTTGATCGCTTCTTTTCGAGTGGTGCCGTTTGAGATCGGGCGTTTTATTTACACCTGTTTATTTGAAACATCTAATGTGCGAGCCTTTTTTCAGGCGATTCGTCTGTTTCCGCGCATGCGGAAGAAGCGCGCAGATTCGATGGCTCGTCGGAAACGAACCGCGAAAGAGATTCGCCAATGGTTTGTATGACAAAAGACGTTTCTGTTTTGATCGTGCACTACAATACCCCCGGACTTTTGCGTCAGACGCTCAAGGGGTTGTTTGGATCAACACAGCAAGTGAGTTTTGAAGTGATTGTTGTTGACAATAATCCGAACAGCCGAGTTCGTGATTGGATCCAAAAAGAATTTCCTCGAACAAAAGTGGTGATGAGTGAGCGCAATCTTGGGTTTGGTGGGGGCATGAATTTAGCCATGCAACACGCGTCTGCACGCTATTTTTTTGTGTTCAATCCGGACATCGCGATGTTTGACGGTGTTCTGGATGAGCTGACGGCTTTTATGGACGCGCAGCCGGACATTGGAATGCTGGGACCCAAACTTTTGAATCCCGATCGAACGCTTCAATACAGTTGTTATCAGTTCATGAAACCCTCAATCATTTTGTATCGACGCGTTCCGTTTTTGCGTTTGCTTCCGCTCGCCAAGCGCGCCGTGGATGCTTATCAAATGAAAAATTGGTCGCATGACGAGATCGCGGATGTGGATTATTTGCTTGGAGCCGCTTTGTTTGTGCGTAAAGAATCCGTTGAGAACGTCGGAGAGTTTGATCCGAATTTTTTTGTGTATTTTGAAGATCAGGATTGGTGTCGACGTTTTTGGATGGCCGGCTGGCGCGTTGTTTACCATCCAAAGATTGTTCTCATTCATTACCATCGTCGCGAGACGGCCGAAGGATCTTTTTTTCAGCAGTTACGAAATCCGTTGATGCGCATCCAAATGAAAAGTGCGATATACTATTATCGGAAATATCACGGACAAGAAAATCCACGACATGCACGACGAAACTTTTCTCCACAAGAGTGAACCGACAAACATCCATCTTCGACATCGTCGTCGTCGTTTTTATCGTTCTTTTTTAAGAGTTTGTTTGGTGATTTTGAGTGGATGGTTCATTTTGTTTGTTTTGGCGATCGGACGGATTTTTGCCGCCGGGTTTGATTTGCGCGAGGCAATGTCAAAGGCCAATGTTCATGCGCAAAATCAGCAGTTCACAAACGCAAAACAAGATCTCGAGCAGGCGGCAGCATCCTTGACAGAGCTGGAACGGTCCCTCTATTTTCTTCGTGTTGTTTGGGTCTGGCCGGGATATGATCGAGAATTAAATGATCTTCAAGGAGCGTTTATTTCGAACCGTCAGCTGATAGAATCGCTAGAAACGCTCTTTGGACTCGGTCTCGACATCATCCAACTTTCTGATATCACCGCCGCTGTTCCTGCGCAGACGACGTTCAAAGATTTTCCGGCACCCACCAAACGTGCCGTGCTCCATCGATTAAGTACGGCTTCCGACGATTTTGATTTACTGTCCGCTCGTATCGAGATCGCAAAGATTGAGTTTGAGCGATTGCGCACCAACCGGCTTGTCTCTCCGTTTTTGCGAGTGCTTGAACCGTTTTTGGATCGTATGGATGAGATTCATCGTGAACTCGGAGTCGCTTCCACACTCGCGCATCTTCTGCCGGAACTTTCCGGAATCGACGGAGATCGAACACATTTATTGCTCTTTCTCAATAACGACGAATTGCGTCCCGGAGGAGGATTTATCGGAACGTACGGAGTCCTTCGGACAGCCGGTGGAGAGATTGATTCTTTTGTCACAAAGGATGTGTATGCCCTGGATGGCGCGGTCGCTTCAGAAGTAAAGGTCGTGCCACCCTTGCCGCTTCAAAAATACAATGCCACGCCGCTTTGGTTTTTTCGGGATGCAAACTGGAGTCCGGATTTTGTCATCAGCGCACAGCAAGCCATTCAATTGTTTGAACAAGAGTCACGGTTGATGGGAGAGCAAACGGACGTTCCTGTTGCGACGCGCGTTGACGGAGTGATCGGTTTTACTCCGACGGTTGCTTCTGCGTTGCTTGCGTATCTGGGTCCGGTGCAGGCGGGAGGCCAAATGTTTACGGCTCAAAACGTGCCCGATCTAATCGAATATCAAGTGGAAAAGGGCTTTCAGGAAAACGGCATTCCGTTTGCACAGCGCAAAGAAATTTTGTCGGAATTGGTCGTTCAAATTCAAGATCGGCTGGTGGCTCTGCCGTTTTCGAAATGGGCCGATGTTTTTTTGATTGTTTCAGAGGCGATTCGAACAAAACAGTTGGCCATTTACAGCGTGAATCCATCCGTACAAAAGTCGCTCATCACGTCGGGCTGGAGCGGTGTTCTTTTGCCGACAGACGGATCGGATGTTCAATTGTATATTGATGCAAATCTGGCCAGTTTAAAGAGTGATCCAATGGTAAAGCGCGCGATACGTTATGAGTTGTTTCGAAATGAAAGCGGATCTTGGGTCGGACGGACGAGTGTCACCTACGACCATCAAGGAAAGTTTGATTGGCGCACTACACGTTATCAAAGCTATGCACGTTTGTTTGTTCCGGAAGGCACAACCCTTGTGCGCGTACTCGGAATGAAGGAGGGTCCGGACATTTCTTTTGAACTTGGCATGACAAGTTTTGGCGGATATGTCGTTGTGGAGCCGGGAGAAGAACGCACGATCATTTTTGAATATCGTCTTGCGGATGGGGTGGTTTCCTCTATTGCCAAGCAAGATTATCAACTGCGCATTTACAAACAAATGGGAGCGCGTGATTATCCATTGACGCTTGATTTAGATTTTGATAAAAATGTGACTGATGCTGTCCCTGCGGAAAGTCGTCATGAATGGGGAGATGACCGTTATCGTTTGAACACGAAATTGAGTCAAGACATGACGTTTGATGTAGAGTTATAACGTGATGTCTCTATGTTTCAAAAAAAGATCGGCATTGATTTAGGAACCACCACCGTTCTCGTGTATGTTCCGAAACGAGGAATTATCATCCATGAGCCATCCGTGGTGGCGGTTTCGTATATCGATAAAAAAGTGCTTGCGGTCGGTAAAGAGGCGAAAGATATGCTTGGGCGCACTCCGGAAACGATCGTTGCGCGACGGCCCCTTAAAGACGGAGTGATCGCGGACTATCGGACGACCGAAGCGATGCTTCGTTATTTTATCAATAAAGCTCTTGGCGGATTTCGGCTTTTTCGACCGGAAGTCATGGTGGCCGTCCCTGGCGGCATTACTTCTGTGGAACGCCGCGCCGTGATTGACGCAACGCTTGCCGCCGGAGCAAAGGCGGCCTACATTATTAAGGAGCCCATTGTTGCCGCGATCGGATCAAACATTCCGATTGGTTCTCCTTCCGGTCATATGATCATTGACATCGGCGGAGGAACGTCTGAAATGGCAGTGATTTCGCTTGGGGGAATTGTTGCATCCGATTCTGTTCGTATCGGCGGGGTAAAGTTCGATATGGCGATTTCGGAATATGTGCGACGTAAATACGGACTCGCTATAGGTGAACGAACCGCCGAGGATATGAAGATTCAGATTGGAGCGGCCATGTATCTTCCTGATAAACTTTCGATGCAAGTGAAGGGTCGTGACATGATTACGGGACTTCCAAAAGTAATTGAAGTGACTTCGGATGATGTCACCTCGGCTATTCAGAACGAATTGGAGGGCATTATTTCAACGGTAAAAGAAGTTCTGCACAAAACCCCTCCGGAGCTTTGTGCGGATGTGATGGATAAAGGCATTGTTCTTTCCGGAGGTTCTTCGCAATTGCGCAATTTGGATACGCTTATTGCAGAAGCGACAGGTGTTCCGACGTTTGTAGCGGAAGATCCTCAACAATGTGTGGTCAAAGGAACGGGAATTGCGCTTGAAAATCTCGAAGCGTACAAACGCAGTATTTTTACGAGTTAACTTTGACAAATTTTTCTTGGCCCATCTGTCAAACCAAAGACAAAAAAGGGTGTGGAGACGTGTTGACATGTCTTCGGGCCAACGGACTGTCGCCGTTGTTCCCTGCGACATGTCAACACGTCCTAGGTGTGGGGAGATGTCTTTTGGCCAACGGACTGTCGCCGTTGTTCCCTGCGACAT
>CAYJVQ010000065.1:0-5152 GCA_964373605.1 uncultured Gammaproteobacteria bacterium
CAGTGCTCTTCGACTCCCGCGCACCGACATCTCATCGAGTTTTGAGAGCAGTCTCTAGTCAACAAACTTTTTTTTCATCTGCTCAACTTTCAATTCCACTTCGTTTAATTTTTCTTTCAGGGCACTGGCCAAGGTCAGACCTCGCTCAAATTTTTTCAACCCTTCATCGAGATCCATATTTTCCGGCGAATCGAACCAATGCGTGATTTCTTCAAGCTCGACAAAGGCCTCTGCAAAATGACCCTCCTTTTTTTTAGACATAGAAAAATCTTTCACCCTCCAAAAAATTAATCTTTTCCATCAATCTGTCGCACATCCGCGTCAAAAGAACCTACGGCCAATTGTACATGAACGGACGATCCTATTTCAAGCGACGCAACTTCACGAATCACTCGTCCACTTCCTCGGACAATGCTATAACCGCGTGAAAGAATGCGGGTCGGATCCCATTGTCGCAACAAACGCCGTGAATGTTCGAGGCGATCTTGAAGAAGAGGGATCCACCGAGCTGTTCTCTCGAAAAAACGAGATTGAAGATATTGCCATCGTTCACGCTGACGACCAACGATCGAACTTATGTTCTGTACAGATCGATCAACCGCAAACGTATACTTCAAAAGGACATCCTGAAACTTCCCTTCGGTAAATCGAACCATCGATTCGATTTCATAAAGCACTTCTTTTCGATTCGGCACGACTCGCTCTGCCGCATTGGACGGCGTACTTGCCCGCACGTCCGCCACAAAGTCACAAAGCGATTCGTCGCGCTCATGGCCCACGCCGCACACAACCGGAATCTTCGAACCGAACACTGCGCGCGCCACTTGCTCATCATTAAACGCGTGAAGATCTTCCAACCCGCCTCCCCCGCGCGTCAACACCAAAACATCCGGTCTCTGTTGCTCCGGAAGTCTGTTGAAAAAGGCAAACGCGCCAAGTATTTCCACAACCGCCTCGCGCCCTTGCACAGGCACATGCGCGTGAATCACATCCATTCCGCCCCAACGGTTATGCAAAATGCGCAAAAAGTCCCCATAAGCGGCCGCATCTTGAGAAGTGATGAGTCCGATGCGCTTTGGAAAACGTGGAAGCGAACGTTTGCGCGCAACATCAAACAGTCCTTCTTCTTGCAATTTTTTCTTTAACAATGCATACGCGCGTTGCAGAGCTCCCTCCCCCACAGGGGTCAGTTCCTGCACGTTCATCTTGAATTGTCCGTAGCGCTCATACACTTTGGGATACCCAAACGCTTGGACGCGCATGCCGTTTTCAACGAGTGTTTTCATCTGCCACAAGGTCATAAAACATTTCAAGATCGCTTCTTCGTTCTCATCTTTCAGATCAAAACTGATCCACTTGTCTTGAGCGATCCGAAAATCCGAAATTTCTCCTTCCACCACAAATTCCTGCGATGGAACAAGTCGCAACGTGTCGTTGATGAGAGTAAGAAATTCCGAAACGGAAACGATTTTGCGATCAGTCATGTTGGGAGAATAAAAAACGTCGGTTGAAAATATTGTACGAGAAGCCAGAGAGCCGTACCAAGAATCAAATGAGAAACGAGCGTTTCGATCCAAACATGATTTCCTTCTCGGC
This sequence comes from uncultured Gammaproteobacteria bacterium, assembly GCA_964373605.1. GTDB lineage: Bacteria > Patescibacteriota > Patescibacteriia > UBA9934 > GWF2-40-263 > VGKU01. The sequence continues at coordinate 1,597 of CAYJVQ010000065.1, forward strand.
GAGCGAAGAGTCCCATGCCAAGCACCGGATAAATCACCCATCCCGCCACCAGCCAACTTAACAGCGTATACACCGTCAAAGAAAGAAAGGTGTACGGAAAGACAAAAAGCACATAAATGGAACCGAACAAAAATCCGAAAATGATATGAATGAGAAGTCCAACGAGAAAGGCTTCCTGTCGTTTCAATCGGCGTCCGAAAATCTGGCGCGCTTCAACCACCAACGGAGCATCAGCCACTTGGCCTTTGTGCTTCCCTTCAAGAATCATCGCCGGAATGGCAAAAACAAACGCGATCAATCCTCCGAGTGAACCGCCGAGAAGATAATCCATAGTGAGCTCTGAAAAAGCGCGTCTTTGTTAATTTGGATACGCAATCAAAATAACTTTTTTCCCCTCCTTGATCTCCCCTCCGGCATTCCAATCATGCATGGCGTTCATAACCGTGTCAAAATCATACAGATACGCTTCTCCGTTTTTTGTGCCGGGATCGTTGGTGATAAAGCGGCCATCTTGCGTGAACCCGCGGATGACGAGCATATGATAAATCGGTCCGGGTGCGGTGAAAAACGGATTCTTCAGTTCACGTCCCGCAACCGGAACCATCACGGGATGTCCGGCAACGACAAATTCTTTGATCTGCTCAACGGTTGGATTTTCAATCGTTTCCACGGTCTCGTATCCATAGAACATTTCCGCCAACGTCCCGGTTTGTTGGGCGGTGGTATCTTCGTAAAAACCAAAAAGTTCCTTTTCAAAATCAATCATCTTCAAAAGTTCCGCATCAGCCGTTTCGGCATCAATGAGTCCGGCACTCATTTTTTGATAGTAGGCCTGAACCATGTAAAGCGACGCCTCTTCACAAGACTCTTTATAGGGTTCATCCCAATTTGCATGCGGTGCTTGCGGGGTAAACGGAACCGCAAGATTAAAAGAATCAGGCGAAACAGCCATCTCTTTTTCCTTGTCAGAAACCGTTTCTTCCGGCTGTGCCGGGCTTAAAATCACGGGAGGTGTGACTTCCTTTTCACGGACAATCTCCTCAAACTCCACCGACGGCGGCAATTCCGGTTTCATTCTTTCGCGCACCCAATCTCCAAGAACGGCACGCTGGGAATAAGTCGCCGCGCCAAGCACGATCAGAATCACGATAAGTTCCACGCAATTTTTCACGGACTTCATCATACAATAGACCCTTTGCACAATTATCTTTCGGCTGGATTTGGCGTCTTACGGCCTGCGACCGATTCAAAATTCGTCGATAGACATGGAGTATCTCTCCTCATTTTTCATCGCTCTTTGCTCGCACGTCATCCAAACCAGCTCGAAATTAATTGTACAAAGGATCTAGTGAAATTACGAGGCCTGTTCCCTTAACCATTGTTTCAACCGATAGGTTGCACGCAAATCATCCTCGTTATACTCCAATATTTTCTGCAACAATTTCTGACTCTTTTTCTTCAACCATTCCTCAAACCACAAAACCGAATTGGCGCCGGAAGCATCATCCGATCGCCAATGAAACCCAATAAAGGCAGCGATATCTTTGAGCGAATAAAACGAGAGTGGAAAAACAACCGCCGGGCGAAGCCGTTCAAGCAAATCGAACATATTTCGCTCAAGAGCTTCTCTGGCAAGAGCCGAGATGCCGTATTTGGCAATAAAACGGCTCACCACTTCTTGTTCAAAGTTTCCATAATGATACACCGGACAATCAAGATGCCGTTCGATAAAAAAAACGAATTCGTTCCACATCTCGGGCTCATTTGCCGGCGACTCCGCAAAAAATGAGTGGTATTCTTCTCTTCCATTTTCAACCGAAAGAACTCCAAAAAGATAGTCAAAATCCCGCAAAGGGTCGCTTTCAATATCAAAAAACAATTCCATACGACTTTCCGGAAAATCCATTCGTTGTCGAATGAGATGCCGGTGCTCTTTCACGGCGATGGCCTGATCATGCATAATTTCCAAACGGGCGGCGCTGACATCCGGCGCCAGACGTTGAAGATCAACAACGGAACAGTTCGCCAGTCGAGTGATCGTCTTCACTCCCGCTTTTTCCAAACGCGAAACCTCTTGACGCCAAACGCTGTTCAACAACGAAATATCATCACAAGACTGCGCGTCTCCGACACACTGCTGAAACCATGGCGATTGTTTGCAACCGGATGTGACAAAATGCGGAGGTTTATTTCCGGCCATAATTTTTTCAATTTCACCAAGCGTCAGTTCGTAGTCTCCTGCAAATTCAGCAAGATGATAAGGAATAACGGCACGATCCGGATTGATGATATATCCTCGAACCGGCTTGACCTTTTGAATACGCTCAAGCAATTCGGCGTAAAAACATCCTTGAAACTTAAACTCATCCCGCAGATATCGAGACCGCTTGAGATCAACCGCCACATAATAATAATCTCCGAGAATGGAACGTCCTTGCACACGCTCCAGAAAATCCGGATGGCCGACAAAATGTTTGTCTATGAGAACGGGATGATAAATCGTTTGACGGCCTTCGCGCATGAACGCGAGCGTTTCACGAAAGGCCTCATCCGGATCTTCCGCCGTCACTTCCGCAAAATCTTTGCGATCAGAAATCACCTCGCGCTCTATTTTGGGAATCAATCCATCGTCCATGAGACGCTCCATCAGTGGCTCGTGAATCTTTTTTTCAAACGCATGGGCGCCAAAATACACCCAATTCGGGCATTTCAAATATTGATAAAAAGTTTTTTCCGTGACTTTGCCTAACATGTTTATAGTATACACCATGTAGATCACCCTCAGGCGTTTCCAAACAAAAAAACCGGAGTGCGTTTTACTCCGGCAGTACCTCAAAAATGTACGGGACACAACGATCCGCTCCTGCTACGTCCAAACCGTAGCCGCCCAGAAACGGCAAATCTGTCTCTGAAAAACCGATGTAGTCAAACTCAATGGCTTGCTCATGCTTGTCTGGCTTGGCGATAAGCACGCACACTTTGAGCGAAGCGGGCTGCTTCTTTTCCATGTGGTGCAGGGTCCAGCAAAGAGTCTTACATGTGTCAGCAACGTCCTCCACAATGAGAACATGCATGCCCTGAACGGGTCGGCGGATGTCCATCTCCAGCTTGAGATTTCCGGATTCATGGCTATCGCCATAGGAACCAACGCTCAAGTAGTCGACGTACACACGGTTGACGCCAAAACCATCTTCCTTGATCCGCTCAAGATGCCTGCCAAGATCGTTCAAAAAAACCGCCGCACCTTTGAGCAGACCTACAAGGACGATGTCCTTGTCGCGGTAATCGCGAGTGATCTCGTGCGCAAGCTCTTGAACGCGCCGTTGGATCATTTGTTCGGTAAACAAAATTGATCGCACAGCAACCTCCGGGATTTTTTGAGGAACAAAAACGGGGAATTCAAAAATAACACACCTTCTCACCGTGCGCAACCGTTTGTATAAGCCAATTAAGGAGCAGATTTTTTTATTGACAAAAAAAGCATTTCATGATCCACTTAAATCAGGATAAATCAAAATGCTATGAAAACTCAAACAAAAACCTCAACTTGCCTCTT
>CAYJVQ010000066.1:0-4784 GCA_964373605.1 uncultured Gammaproteobacteria bacterium
TCTTTGCTCGCACGTCATCCAAACCAGCTCGAAATGAATTGTGCAAAAGGTCTCTATTGTTAGATGTTGTCACAACTTTCATGGAGGTACGCCATGGTTTTGGCTCCACTCTTGTTTGTTGCTCCCGCACTGATCCTGATGGCAGTAACGAGATCCGATGCGAAGATGAACCGTATCTCCCAGTGGATCCGAACACCGGCGACGGTGTTCGCAGTCGTTGGTCTGTTCTGGACCACCTACAAGATTCTGCTTTCGTGAGCGCAATGCTTCACGGCGGGTTCTCCAAAAATCATCCGGAGACCTGCTTAGTTTCTAACTATCGCTAGAAGTTGAGCAGGAGGAACGCCGGATGGTTTTTGTTTTGCAAAAATTGTCTTAATTTCAATATTGGTATCCACCGGGGCCTTCGAAATCCGTAACCCGGTAACGGAAATCCGTTACCGGGTTACGGATTTCGAAGGCCTGACCCCGTTCCTCACATGTATTTTTTAAATTCTTCAACCAGAGGAACTTGTTCAGCTTCGAGTCCGTACTGTTCTGAAATCGCCAGAGCCGTCCAATCAGCCACCAGAAGAGACGTAAACATTTTTTCAAACGGATTTTTGCCTTCGACATTTTGTGTGTGTACCGAGAGTCCGCGCTGTCTGTAAAGACGTTCGAGAATATCCATCCGTTTCTGTAGGCGAGGATGGTCTTTTTTGTCTCTCAACAAGACAAAAGAAAACGCTTGACACAAAGAGATGGTCGATGGTTGAACATCAAATCCGTTCATCTCGTTATGATTGAGTTCCGGCAAGAGATTGTAAAACGCGGGTATTTTTCCGGTCTCGTTCATTTTGATTTTCCAGTTGTAAGCGAGCGCGAAATTGCGTGTGGATGAATAGATCACCGGAATTTTTTCTTTGAGCGTTTTCGCCAGTGCATCCCCCTCTTTTTTCGCTAACAAGGGCCGTAACGATTTCCCAAGCCGTGCGCTTTCTTTTAATCCATTTTCATCCCCCAAGAGTTTCAAAAGCGCGCGCAGGGCCAGTCCCAGAGCCATTCGCGGTTGGACGGCGATCTGGGGAAGTTGAATGAAAGGCACACCATCTTTTTTTGCGCGGACGATCAGTTTTCCGCCGGAGGCGATCACCGCAAGCGGAATTTTTCGTTTTCGCGCTGTTAAATAGGCGTCGATTGTTTCTTCGGTATTGCCGGAGTAGGATCCGACAATCACCCGCGGACGTTTTGTAAACGACATCTGCGGCGGAAGCCCGTAGTCGGATGTGATCGTGAGCGGGAGATTCGGATTCCACAGAAGCGCCAAATCAGCCGCCAAATGTGAGCCACCCATACCGATGAAAAAAGCGCGTTCGAATTTTTTTAATCCTTTCATTTGCGCAATCATTGGTTGATAATCGAATTGTTTTGGAAAATGGAGAATGGCGTTGGACATCATAGGGGGAGGTGTTAAGAGTAGAGAAAGACTGGTGATATTGTGAGACCGCTCTCAAAACTCGATGAGATGTCGGTGCGCGGGGTGAGAGACCTCACATCGAGTTTTGAGAGCGGTCTCGACAGGTGATATTGTACGGTCAATTGTCTTAAACAGGGGTGTGGATAGTTTTTCGCGGAGTTTGCTTTGAAATGATATGATATCGATAGCTTTAATAACCGTGTCATTAATTTCACACTATGAAAGATGGAAAGTGTGGCGTCCATTGCGTCGCCTGGTGGCTTCTCTTGGTGGGTGGGATCAATTGGGGACTTGTAGGTTTGTTCGATTGGAATCTCGTAGAAGTGATCTTTGGCTCATGGGGGTGGCTCGTCCGTCTCATCTACATCCTCGTCGGTCTCTCCGCTCTGCTCATGCTTCTCAACAAGAAGTGCGGAAAGTGTCGATCATAAGGAAAACAAAATCGCCGGTTTAGCGCCGGTGATTTTGTTTTGGAAGAAAAGAGAAGAGACAGCTCTCGAGTTTTGAGAGCAGTCTCGAGAACATGCTAAAATCTATGAGTATGAAAATCAAACAAGGTGAGTTGGCTCCGGACTTCACACTGTTAGATCAAGATGGTCGCGAGCATACGCTTTCCAAGTTGCGCGGAAAATTGGTTTTGCTTTATTTTTATCCGAAAGATGATACGCCCGGGTGTACCATGGAGGCCTGTTCCTTCCGTGATCACTTTCCAAAGTTTGAGAAGTTAAAAATTTCGGTTTTTGGCATCAGCGTTGATTCGGTGCAAAGCCATGCGAAGTTTGTTCAAAAATACCGTTTGCCCTTCACGCTTCTTTCCGATGAAGACCAAACGGTTGTGAATGCCTATGGCGTGTGGGAAAAAAAGACGTTTCGAACCTCATTTTTAATCGACCCGGATGGAAGAGTGGCAAAAGTGTATGAAAACGTAAAACCTGAAACGCATGTAGACGAAGTTTTGTCGGATAGCGAAAATTTTATCACTCTTCACTCCTCTTGATCCCCCTATGCTTCATCATTATATCTTTGTGGTCGGCGGTGTTATGTCCGGCGTTGGAAAAGGCACTGTGAGTGCGTCGCTCGGTCGTGTGTTGATCAGCAAAGGGTACAAAGTCACTGCCATAAAGATTGATCCTTATATCAATGTGGATGCAGGGACGATGAACCCCGTGGAACATGGGGAAGTTTTTGTGACGATCGATGGGGATGAAACGGATCAGGATATCGGCAATTATGAACGATTTTTGGATGAGGATATTTTATCGGTGAATTACATGACTACCGGACGCGTCTATCAATCTGTGATCCAACGTGAGCGCAATTTGGAATATCAAGGCAAGACCGTGCAAGTGGTGCCTCATGTGCCGGACGAAGTGCTCGGTCGCATTGAACGAGCGGCAGAATACCGTCAGGCCGATTTTGTTTTGATCGAGATTGGTGGAACGGTTGGCGAGTACGAGAATATTTTATTTTTGGAGGCTGCGCGCATTCTTCGCATGAGATATCCGGATCGCGTTCGTAACGTGCTCGTGAGTTATATGCCGGTTCCACCGTCGGTGGGAGAGATGAAAACGAAGCCCACACAACAAGCGGTGCGCACGATGATGGCGGCCGGATTGATGCCTGATTTTGTGGTTGCGCGTTCTGACATACGCATTGATCGCCCGCGAATTGAAAAGCTCGCTCTTTTTAGCAACGTAGACAAAGACCATGTGATCGGATCGCCGGATGTTCGTTCTATCTATCAAGTTCCTCTCGTGTTTGAGGAACAGCATTTTGGCGAAAAAGTGCTTGCGTCGTTTGGTATGGAGTCGAAAACCAAGAACGGCTTGCGAAAATGGAAGCAGATGGTCAACCGCCTTTCCTCTGTAACGCAAGAAGTGAAGATTGGTGTGATCGGTAAATATTTCAGCACCGGCGACTTCACGCTTTCGGATGCCTACATCTCTGTGATCGAAGCGATCAAACATGCCTCATGGGCGCAGAGGAGAATGCCGAAATTCTTCTGGTTGAATTCAGAAGAATATGAAAAATCACCGGCTAAATTGAAAGAAATTCTTGGCCTTGACGGGATCGTTGTGCCCGGAGGATTCGGTTCGCGCGGAATCGAGGGGAAGATTTCCGCGATTCGTTATTGTCGAGAAAAGAAAATTCCCTATCTTGGACTTTGTTATGGGATGCAATGCGCTGTGATCGAATTTGCGCGCCATGTCGTTCGACTTAAAGATGCGCATACCACAGAGATTGATGAGCACACGCGACATCCGGTCATTCATTTGTTGCCGGGACAAGAAGAAAATGTGAAAGATAAAAGTTATGGAGGAACTCTGCGTCTCGGATCGTATGCGTGCGCCCTTATGCCCGGCACGATCGCTCGACGGGCGTACGGGAAAGCGATGATTGAAGAACGGCATCGTCATCGTTATGAATTTAACAATGAGTATCGAGATTCGTTGGTGAAGGCGGGATTGGTGATTTCGGGATTGAATCCGGATCAAGATTTGGTGGAAATTATCGAGCTCAAGAATCACCCGTTTTTTGTTGGGGTGCAGTTCCATCCGGAATTTCAATCCCGACCTCTGACTCCACATCCATTGTTTGTGGAGTTTATAAAAGTGGCATCAAAACGCTAGGTCTCAAGACTCGAGTCTCAAGACTCGAGTTGACAAAACCTTGGTTTTTTGTTATATTTGAACGTTCCAAAGCTCATTTCTAAAACAGCTTTGAAACAGCAATCGCCGGATTGTCGGCCATTTGGAGGGTTCATGAATGCGATGTTCGAGTTTCTGATTCTCGCGTTTGCGACCATTGGTTTTGGTTCCCTTTTTTTGTGGATTTTGCGAAGCGGATGGGGAACGCCGTGGAAGGTGATCGGCGCGTTGCTGATCGTCAGCTTGTGGTGGGCGATGTGCAACGGTCCGCTTGGGGGTAAGTGGGGCGCTGATCATGGCGCTTTAACGGATTTGATCGCAACTTTCGGGATTGTGATCGCGACAACGTGGGGGTTTCGACGGGTCGGCAACGACCGGCGATTTCAAACGGTGATGGTGGTCGGAGCGGGAGTATTTCTTCTGCTCATGTGGGTGCCAAGATGGAACAGCAGATGGCTCAACATCTTGAACGCAACCAATTCGACCCCGACCACTCCCTCGCATCCTTCCATTCACTCCATCCCCAATCATCCCACCTCTGATCGGGTCATCGACTGCGACGCGCTCTCCTACGGCCGTCGCAAAGCTCTTGGTTGTCCGTAAGGGCTCTTTACGGCAGTGTTTCCCATCTCTTGGGGTCCACTGCCGATTTTTAATAGCAAAAAACCCATTTCACAATA
>CAYJVQ010000067.1:0-4690 GCA_964373605.1 uncultured Gammaproteobacteria bacterium
GGTTTGATCTGTTCTCTCGCTCACTCACGGATCGCGAGTTTTGAGAGCGGTCTCTCTTAACAACCACGAACATGGGCTTCTTCGCTATAACCTCCCTCGCATCCATCTTCTTTTTCACTCCATCATATTGAATCGTCTCAACCGTCCCTTCAACAACAGCGGGAAGTTGAACGGAATCCCACATCGCATAGACGATTCGATTCGGCAGAGTAAACTTGATTCGACTTTCTTTGTCGATCCATTCGGCCTTTTCAAAACCATCAATCATCTCCACAACCAATTCAAACGTCTTTTCCGCCGGTTCGCCGGGGTCGCTGTTTGGATCGCGTTTGCCAACGTTAAAAATTCGTTCGGCGCCGTTTGCAAAGGCCTGCACATAGCTCACAAGCGTCAATTGCGCTTTCCCATCTTCATCGAAAATCTGCAATGGCGCGCCAACCGATGCCTCCGTCATCCAGTAGCGACCGCTGAAAAATCCCAGCTGAAACAAGTACTCATGATATTCCTTGGAAAAAAATTGTTCGGATGCCGAGCGCGAATGAATATTAAAAATCTCCGCACGTTCGCGTTCGCTTTGCAAAACAAACTTCCAATAATTTTGAGCTTGCGGATTCATCCCGGACATTCCGCCGAACAAGAGCGTGGCATTCGGGTCAGCCGATTTGATGACTTGATACGCCAAGCGATACAACTCGGAATACCCGTCCGGCGCGTATTGAAAAAAAGAAACATTCTCGGTTTGCAAATCCGGTTCATTGCCAATTTCCCAATGCGAGATGGCATATTTGAGTCCGGGCATGTCATCTTTTCCATCACCGTCATATCGCTCCACCACTTTACGTATCCATTCCTCATAAGATTCCACGTGACAAATGCTCATGAGCCAGATTTGCTGATCGCCAAACGGATCTTTGACTTTTGGTTCCTTCGCATGACAACGCACCTGATCCCACTGGGCAAACGGCCAAAGGGTCGCGAGGATGGCTTGATCGCGATCTTGCCAATACGTCACGGTTTGATCCGTCGCTGACCAGTCGTAGACGTCTTGACTCGTCTCGATCTGATCCCACCAAAACGGGCCGGGATAAGGCCGCACCCAACCGCCATCAATACGGCTTTGTGTCACCGGACCGCCAACCAGACGACCAAAACGGGAAGATCCGATTTCAGAAGTGGAAATGGATGAAGATCGCACACAGCCGACGCCAAGAAAAATGAGAGATGCCAAACCGATGGCAAAGATTGGTTTCATAAAGGTTCAACGTTTTAACCTCACGCTCGTTTCTGCTTCTGAATCCTCAACCAAATAGCCGAGCGCTTCAATCTGTGTGCGCAGACGATCCGATTGTTCCCAATTCTTTTCTTTTCTGGCGCCTTCGCGCTTGGCGACCAAATCGCGAACCTGCTTTGGCAATGAAAGCGGAACAGCCACAAACCGATCAAGACCGAGCCCGAGCACCAAATCAAACTTCAAAAGCGATCGCGCTTTGCCGGCGGTCGCCCATTTCGGATCATCCACCATTTCCCACAGGATAGCGAGCGCTTGTGGCGTATTCAAATCGTCATTGATCGACGCAAGAAACCGCTCTTCATACTCTGCACAACCAATCTCCGGCGTCTCCCACGCCCGCACGATGTCTTGCAAACGATGCAAAGCATTTTGTGCGGCGCCCAACGCTTCCCAAGTGAAATTCATTATTGTTCCGTAGTGTGCTCCCAAAACGAGATAGCGAAAGGCAAGCGGATCGAATCCTTTCTCAATTAAATTCTGCACGGTAAACAGATTTCCAAGCGACTTGCTCATCTTTCCTCCGTCAACGGTTAAAAACTCACTGTGCATCCAAAATCGTGCGGCATAAACACCGCAACAACCCATGGATTGCGCAAGTTCGTTCTCATGATGAACCGTCAAGTGATCAATTCCGCCCGTGTGAATATCAAAAGGAAAATCAAGATATTTTTTGGACATCGCTGAACATTCGATGTGCCATCCCGGGAACCCTTTTCCCCAGGGTGAATCCCATTCCATCTCGCGATGAACGTCCTTTGGGGAAAACTTCCAGAGCGCAAAATCCGTCGCATTTTTCTTCTCCTTCATTTCGACTCGCATTCCCGCTTGCTTCTCTTGCGCTTTTTGTCGAGACAACACGCCGTACCGCGGAAGCTTGGACGTGTCAAAATACACGCCGTCAGCCGTCGTGTAAGCAAATCCGTTACGTTCAATCTGTTTGATCATTTCAATCTGCTCTGCGATGTGCGCCGTCGCTCGCGGATAAACATCCGCCGGAAGAATGTTTAGTTGCGCGCTGTCCTTCAGGAAGGTTTGCGTGTACGCTTCCGCAATCTCAAGCGCCGACTTTCCATCACGCCGCATCGCGACGAGCATTTTATCCTCCCCTTCATCGGCATCGTCGGTCAGATGTCCAACATCCGTAATATTCATCACCAGTTTAACCGTAAAACCATTGTAAACGAGCGTGCGGCGCAAAACATCCACAAACAAAAACGCCCGCATGTTTCCCATGTGGGCAAACCAATAAACGGTTGGACCGCAAGCGTACAGACTGACAAGGCCATGCTTTATCGTCGAAAATTCTTCCTTTTTGCGAGTCAGGGTGTTGGAGAGATAAAGCATATGCGGAAGTATACCAAAAACCAAATCTCCTACAACACCCAAGGAAATTTAGTCATCGTAATTTCTTCCCAACATCACCATCACCAGCACAGGCAAAGAAACCCAAACGGCGCGCGCAAAAGAACTGGTAAAAAAACCTTGCGTGACCGGAGACAAAACATTTGACAAATTCGCCGGGAAAAATGAGAGCGTGACACTGATCAGAAGCCCCACATGCAGGAAAGAAAAAATCATGACCTGCCACAACGGACCTTGAGCCGCCGCGTGGCCAAGGGTGCGCAAAAGCGCGGAATGGGACAAAAAGAAAAATAACAAAATAAAAATGCCGAGGAAAACGGAAACGCGCAAAGCAAAGGCATCGTTCACAGAAATCTGCGCGGTAAATTCTGAAATGAACGGAATATAATTAACAATGGCGAGCGCCATGTAAATCGAAACCATGATCACGATAATGCGATCTCGACCAAGCGAAATTCCATAAAGGAGCGAAGCGATAACAAAAAACAGAATGATAAAAACGTCCCAGCTCGGCTGTAACCAATTCACGTTTTGAAAAACTCTTAACGCACGATCCGTGTCGATGACAACGGTCTGTAACATAGTTCCGAAAGTATAACACGGCGTTGATGCGCCTGCCAGAAAAACAGGCAAGAGACCTCTGAAGGTTCTCTTTTATTTAGCCAAAGCATACGACGGAACGCCGGATCGAATATATTCCGGCCGATCGGCGCGAACAAGACCCAACATTTTCGTGGCGCGCGCCACATTCGTGAGCGCTTGAGCTTGCTGGGTTTCAACCTCAAGTTTTTGATTCATGATCGTCAGCTGTTGAATCTGCGACTCAAATTCTCGAATTTGATAACCCTTTGAAACGGTTTGATTGACTTGAATGATGTACGCAAAACACAGGACAAAAAGCAAAACCAATGTAAAAATATTCAGTCGGGAGACCTGTGACCCGATCCAGCGACGGACGGTGAAACGACGGGAAGTGACCGAAAAAGATGATGTTTGAGCAAAGGCATTCATACGGTGGGGTCGTATGGAACTAAATTTTTTCGGCAACGCGAAGTTTGGCGCTCCGAGCGCGCGGATTATCTTTCACCTCTTTTTCGGATGGAGTCACCACACGTTTGGTGATCACACGCAGATCAGAACGCTCTTTCATAAACGTTTTGACCAGACGATCCTCAAGCGAATGAAAAGTGATAATCAAAAGACGGCCGCCTGGAATTAAGAGATCCACGAGCTCCGGAAGAGCTCGTGACAGCTCACCCAACTCGTCGTTCACCTCGATTCGCAAAGCTTGGAAGACTTGCGTCGCCGGGTGGATCGCCCCTCTTTTGGGAACGATCCTCTCTACACACTCTGCGAGTTCAACCGTCCGTGTGAATGGACGGCGCCATCGCTGCGCAACAATCGCTTGGGCGATTGGACGCGCGTTTTTTTCTTCTCCGTACTGTCGAAACAGGCGTGCCAGATCATCTTCACTCCATGTTCTTACGATGTCAGCCGCGGTTTTCCCGGAAGACGGGTCATAGCGCATGTCAAGCGGACCGTCGAGTCGAAAAGAGAATCCGCGCTGTGGATCGTCGACATGAGCGGAACTGAACCCAAGATCAAGAAGGATTCCTTGAACACGCGCAAAGTGATGGACACGGGCATGAAGTTTGATGTTGGAGTAACGATCACGCACAAGCACGGCCGCATCCCCAAAACGGGATAAACGTTTTTTCGCAACCGCGAGATTGCTTGCATCACGATCAATGCCAAGTAATCTTCCCTTTAGTCGTTTCATGGTTACGCGTCCGATCATTCGACCGGTCGGCGTTTCGGCTTGACGACAGAAATGACGGACCACAGGGGTGACACGCTGAAGGATTGCTTCCGCATGTCCCCCCTGCCCCACGGTACCGTCAATGAAAGATTTGTTCGGCTCCGGATTGAGGTACTCAAGAACCTCATGGAGGAGGACGGGAATATGTTTTAGCATAAGACCTTTTGCACAATTACCTTTCGGCTGGATTTGGCGTCTTACGGCCTGCGACCGATTCA
>CAYJVQ010000068.1:0-4678 GCA_964373605.1 uncultured Gammaproteobacteria bacterium
GACGTGTTGACATGTCGCAGGGAACAACGGCGACAGTCCGTTGGCCCGAAGACATGTCAACAGTCCCACACCTCGCTTGACGCTTTTTTGGCTAAATGATATTGTTGCCGCGACTTTTTCAGAGTGTTAAGCCCGTTATGCCAACCATCAATCAACTTATCCGCAAGGGCCGCAAGACAAAGGCAACCAAGTCGAAATCTCCGGCCATGCAGTTTACGTACGACTCTCTTCATCGCAAACGAACGGACTATCCTAAGGGCAGTTCGTTTAAGCGCGGAGTGTGTGTGAAAGTCACCACCATGACTCCGAAAAAACCAAACTCGGCGATTCGAAAGATCGCTCGTGTGAGATTGTCAAACGGAATGGAAGTGAACGCCTATATTCCCGGTGAAGGTCATAATCTCCAAGAACACTCCATTGTGCTCATTCGCGGGGGTCGCGTGAAAGATTTGCCGGGTGTACGCTATCACGTTATTCGCGGCGTTTATGACACTCAAGGAGTGGACGGTCGCAAGCAAGGTCGTTCAAAGTATGGCACGAAGCGTGTCAAAGCGAAAAAATAAATTTACTCACATGCGTGGAAAACAAGCGCCCAAGCGCAAACTTATTCCGGATCCAAAATACGGCAATGAACAGGTTGCCAAACTGATTAACTACGTGATGCACGATGGAAAAAAAACCATTGCTCAACATGTGGTGTATGAAGCGTTCGATGTCATGAGGGAAAAGACCAAACAAGAGCCAACGAATATTTATGAATTGGCTTTGAAAAATGTCATGCCGTCTCTTGAAGTGAAGAGTCGGCGTGTGGGCGGGGCGAACTATCAGGTTCCAATGTCTGTTCGAGGCGAACGACGATTAATTTTGGCGTTGCGTTGGATTTTGGTTGCAACACGCGGGAAAAAAGGACGTCGAATGGCCTTGAAACTTGCGGATGAACTGATTGCCGCCTCGAACAATGAGGGCGATGCGGTAAAGAAGAAACTGGATGTCCAGCGCATGGCGGAAGCGAATCGAGCCTTTGCGCATTTTGCCCGCTAGATCCTCCTTATTTTATGCCTCGTGAGTATTCAATTGAAAAAACGCGTAACTTTGGAATTTTTGCCCATATTGACGCCGGGAAAACAACCGTCTCCGAGCGTGTTTTATTTTATACGGGCCGTAAGCATAAAATCGGAGAGGTTCATGAAGGTGAAGCGACCATGGATTGGATGGCGCAAGAGCAAGAACGAGGGATTACCATCACGGCCTCCGCCACGACCTGTTTTTGGAAAGATCACCGAGTGAATTTGATCGACACTCCGGGACACATTGATTTTACCGTTGAGGTGAAGCGTTCCATGCGCGTGCTTGATGGTGGAGTCGCCGTTTTTGACGGCGTGGCCGGTGTTGAACCGCAATCGGAAACCAACTGGCGCTATGCGGACGAGTACATGGTTCCGCGCATTTGTTTTATCAACAAGCTGGATCGTACGGGCGCGGATTTTTACAAAGATTTAAAATCGGTTCATGATCGTTTGACCAAAAACGCCCATCCGATTCAACTGCCTATCGGCACAGAGTCGAATTTTATCGGGATTGTGGATTTGATAAAAATGCGCGCATTTTTTTATCGAGATGATCTTGGAAAAGTGGTTGAAGAAATGGACATTCCTTCAGACATGAAGGATCACGCTCAAATGTGGCGTGGGAAATTGCTTGAAGCGGTTGCCGAGAATGACGAGTCCCTCATGAACAAGTATTTGAGCGGAGAAGAGTTGAGTGAAGAGGAAGTGAACGCCGTGATTCGAAAAGCAACGATTGCGAATCAGTTTGTCCCGGTCATGTGTGGTTCGGCTTTGAAGAATAAGGGCGTTCAATTGTTGTTGGATGCTGTGGTGGCTTATTTGCCAAGTCCGCTTGATGTGCCACCTGTCACAGGACTCGATCCGGATGATCGCGAGAAAGTGATCGAACGTCAGGCGAGTGACAACGAGCCCTTTGCGGCTTTGGCTTTTAAGATCGCCGCGGATCCTTATGTCGGAAAGTTAGCTTTTTTTCGCGTGTATTCCGGCATGGTGAAATCCGGTTCTTATATTTTGAATTCTTCCACCGGCAACAAAGAGCGTGTCAGTCGTATCGTGCGTCTTCATGCCAATACTCGTGAAGATGTCAGCGAAGTTTTTGCCGGTGAGATTGCGGCCATGGTTGGACTCAAAACAACGTTTACCGGTCATACACTTTGCGATATTGAGCATCCGATTTTGCTTGAGGCGATAAAATTCCCGGACCCGGTGATTTCCATTGCGATTGAACCAAAGACAAAAGTCGATCAAGAAAAAATGGGTAATGCGCTTCAAAAGTTGGCGGAAGAAGATCCGACTTTTCGTGTGCGTACAGATGATGAGACCAATCAGGTGATTATTTCCGGTATGGGCGAGTTGCACCTAGACATTATTGTGGATCGCATGAAACGGGAATTTCATGTTGAATGCAGTGTCGGACAGCCTCAAGTGTCTTATCGCGAGACGATTAAAGGAGATGCGGAAGGTGAAGGGAAGTATATCCGTCAAACCGGCGGACGCGGTCAATATGGACATGTCTTGGTTCGAGTGGAAAAATTACCCAGCGGCTCGGGAATTATTTTTGAAGAAGAAGTGAAGGGAGGCGCGATTCCAAAGGAGTATTTCAACGCGATTGAAAAAGGGGTGCGCGAAGCGGCTGATCGCGGGGTGCTTGCCGGTTATCCGATTTTGGACTCCAAAATCATCCTTTATGACGGATCGTATCACGAAGTGGACTCTTCGGAAGCCGCTTTTAAGATCGCCGGATCCATGGCATTTCAGGTGGCTGTGAAGAAAGCGGGCGTGGAGCTTTTGGAACCGATGATGAAAGTGGAAGTGGTAACTCCGGAAGATTTTTTGGGACCGGTGGTGGGGGATCTCAATTCAAAACGCGGACAGATCCAACAAATGGGCGATCGTTCAGGAGTGAAAGTGATCGACGCTTTTGTTCCACTCGCGGAAATGTTTGGTTATGCGACATCCTTGCGATCATTGACGCAAGGTCGCGCAAGTTATTCAATGGAATTTGATCATTACGAACCCGTTCCTTCCAATGTTACGAAGGAAATCGTTGAAAAACGCGGTGGAAGATCTCGCTAAAATCTATCATCGGAAATTTTTATAGACAAAAAGTTTATTTTCATGGAGAACGGGTTTCCAGTATGGAAATGGAAACGCATTTGAAATCACGCGAGCTCCATTTGGCAGTTCGCGTTTTAATTTATCCTCAAGTTGTTTCATGGAATTTGGAAGTTGATAGAGGAGAACAATGGTTGCCCGTGACAGATCGGCTTTCCAATAACTGCGCCGATGAATCGTTATGGCAGATTTTGTTTTTGAAAGACGGGTGCGAAGTCGTGAGAGCCAAACAAGCCCCGGATGGATTTCGTATCCTTCACCGCTTGCGGCGCCGGCAAGAACGGCTTCAATAAGCAAACGTCCGTCTCCGGATCCAAGGTCAACCACATGGTCTATTGCGGTTGGGTGCGCCAGACGCACCATCTCCAGAGCGATTTTTTTTGATGTGGGAACAAAGGGCGCTCCGCTGTAGAAAAACGGGAGGAAAAATCCACTAAACCAGAAAATACAAACGAGAAGCGAGAGAATGACCGCGAAGCCGCCAATAAGAATAAGCAGGATGAGGATGTATGGCTCCATAATTTTTCAAAAAGATGACGTTTGAAACCTACTCGTTCGATGAAGGGGTGTTTTTCAACAGTCTCGTTTTAAGTAAACGGAGGTTATGGCAAAGGTTCCTATAGTATAACATGCAGGTTTTCACAGATCCCCCATGGAGAGACCGCTCTCAAAACTCGATGTGAGGTCTCTCACCCCGCGCACCGACATCTCATCGAGTTTTGAGAGCGGTCTCATGGATAACAAACACCCCCGAGGGAAATCCCGTCGGGGGGTGTTTTTGCATCTGAATGATTGAAGTTTGTTTCAGGCTTCACTGTGTGACTTAATCCTGTTCAACCGCTTCTTCCTTGTGCTGAGAATTTTCAGTCAGATGCGAGAGCCCAGCGAAACAGCCAAAGACTATTTTTGAGATGGGATCTTATCGCGATAGAGCACAAGAACACACTATACAGGATTTCATGATTTTTGTCAAGAGTTGTAGGCCACTCGTAACACCGCACGCGCTTCGCCATGTATATTTGACCTTACGCGGTAAGCCCGACCCCCCAAGTTTGACACCTTGAATTTTTGGGTTAAAATGCCGTTTATATGAAGGATACATTGCGCCGGATACTGGATTTGGTTCGTAAAACGGGCGATACGATGGTGGTGACCGATCAAGAAGGAGAAGATGTTTTTGTGGTTATGGGACTTGAACAGTACGAATTTTTGATCGATGAAACTCCACGACAATTCAACACAGCCACAGCATCCAAAAGTGCTGAACCGGAAATTTGGGATACAATGAAGTCGGCTGGCGAAGAAGGCGAAACGTGGGATCTCGCTCAAATGAGCGAAGAGGAGCTTTCCGAGTTGGAAGAACAGTATCGACAATTCGCCAAAAGAAATGTTGAAACGGCGATCGAGGAACCTTCGGAAAAACCCAAAAAGAAGAATGATTTTGGAGAAGAACAGTTTTATCTTGAACCGGTCGAATAAACACCTTTTGCACAATT
>CAYJVQ010000069.1:0-4375 GCA_964373605.1 uncultured Gammaproteobacteria bacterium
GGTGAGAGACCTCTGAAACGTCCTAAAATGGACGTTGAAGAGGTGGGCCGTTCCGCAAGCCGACAACTCGCGAGTTTTGAGAGCGGTCTGTGATGCTTGACATTTTTTGTTCACCCTGATAAGCTTGGAAGTTCCAAAGTGATTTTTGCATCCTTAACAGCAGTGATCTGCAGGCACGACAAGCATGGGATTTCAGTTTATGGGAGTTCCGGTTTTCGAACTTGACCTCTCCATAAATGAAATTTCTTGCCTGCAGTTCACTGCTTTTAAGTTTTACGAAGAAAGATGATTCATGTCACGATATTACGCGCATGAGATTTTTTGGCAAGCGCCATGTGTGGATAGTTTTTCATTCTGGAAAGACTTCATTCGTCTGCGGCTCAATAAGAAGGACCGCATCCGCTTCCGGTTCCATTTTTTCTACACCGACCAGACAAATGCGCGGCAGCGGCCGATAATGCGAAGCAAACGTTTCAGCGTCGATCGTTCCATCCGGGCGCACAATGGTGTAATCAAAACTGGTATCTGCTCCAATGTGCGCTTCTTGGCATTTTTCAACACCCGGCTCCAGATCCGTTGTCTCGATGTATTGTGTTTCACCGACGGGAATCCAGCGTTTCACGACCGGTGGCGTGTAGGAACCCGTTCGTCCATCGGTTGTGCCCCAGAACGTAAAACGTAACTCTTGAGAATCCGTCAGGTTTTCCGCTTGGAAAAGAACGGAGTTGCCTGTATCGTTGAGAAATTTAAAATCAGGGGCAGGATCATAAATCGTTGCATCCGTTCCCGGGTTTTTGTTGCTTGGGTCATTGTAGTAGGAGACGACAATGGAATGATTGCGACGTTCGACGATCGGTAAGCCGGAGTTCATCGTGGCTCGGAAGGTGGTGGTTCCGATCTGACAGAGTCCGCCGCCGAGTTCGGGTGTAATTTTGTTTCCTTTGATGACCAGTTCCGGAAGATATCCGTTTTCTACCTCAAACGGTTTGAGCGCATTGACAAGCGAAAATGTTTCCCCCGGCGGAATAATCAGACCATTTAACAAATTCACGCCATTTTGAATATTTTTACGACGATTGATCGGGCTTCCACGATAGCTGGACATCCCGACACCAAGAATCTGATCGATACCAAGATTATTGACGTCGCCGGTTTTGACAGACGGTTCTTCTTTTTCAAAGACGAGCGAGAAAGACGATGTTTGTTCAGAGGTGACAAGATCCTGGAGGGCCTTTCGATTGAGTCGTTGTCCCGTTTTGCTTTCCACAAATTCGGCCACACGCCCATTTTCAATTTTCAGACGGGCGTTTTGAGCCGGTCGTTCAAGTTCAAGAGCGATCGGATCAAGAAACTCATCAAACTTTATTTTATCGATTTGAACAGAGCCGTCATCGGATGGAATGAGCATGGTGGCGAATTGTTTGCGCGACAGAGTCCAGCTGTAGGATTGTTTACGTTCATCGGTATGCGTAAAGGTGAGCGGAGCAGAAAGAAGTTTTGTGAGAGCGATTTCTTTTTGTTCATCGGCGTTTGCCTGTGACACGGAAGGGACGGTTTCGATCAAAGGAAGAGTGATTTCCGATCGATCAAATCTCAAAAGTTTTTTTGAGAGTTCGGAAAAAAAGGCGTCCCAATCAAAAATCATTCCGGATGTGCCGGCCAAGGTTCTCACTTGCCATCCGGTCGGTTCCTGAAGAAAGACAAAACGGGCGTCTTGAGCCATGGTTTCGATTTCCGGAAAAAGTTGATACAAATTTTGTTTGATGTTTCCAACCGCGAGTGTCACCTGAACAGGAATCGTTTGTTTTTGAAAAGAGGATGAGACGAAGAGCCAAATTTCCAAAAGAGCATTTGAAGATCGTCGCGCCTTCATCGCTTGAGAAAGCGCGTCGTCCAAAGAAAATTCCGTATCCTCAATCGAATCGCTTGAAACCAATGTCGAGAGAGTGAGTGTTTTTGTGTCGTTATTGACTTTGACCGGAATGCCATTGATCAAAATATCGTCAATGTGAGATTGGACAATTTGTCGGGCGACATCCGGATCCAAATCACCGACCGCGATGGAACCGATAAAAACATTTGGCGCAATGCGTCCGTCAAATTGACGCACCCAAAGATAACAGGACACGGCGGCGAAAACAAAAAAAAGAACCAACCCGATCGTGATGTAGGTCATCGTTTGTTGTTTGGGTCTTTCGTCTGGAACCATACAGGAGGGATTCCATTATAAATCTCCGAGATCGAGAATGGGAACATGACGATCCATTTGAGTCTTTTTCATCGTGATGGTCAAAATGCCGCGTTTGAATGTGGCCTTCACATGGTTTTGATCAACCGGAACCGGTAAAATGACCGAACGCGAAAAAGCTCCCCAGTGGCATTCTTGCAAATGAGCGCGCTCTTCACGTCTGTGTTTGGTCTCGTCATGACGAGAACCTCGAATGGTCAATGTGTCGTCTGTGAGAGTGACTTCTAAATCTTGCGTGCGAATGCCCGCAATGGCTGATCGCACAATAAGATGAGAAGGAGTTTCCAGGACGTCAAGAGCCAACTGACCTTCAGGGGTGGTCAGCCACAATGAATCAAGAAAAGAGGGCATCGTTGATTTAGAATCTTTTTCCATACGCGTATTTTACTTGTTTTTTTGACTTTCCACCAGTCGCTTTTTTTGACACCCTTTGATTTTTTTGGAAAAATAAGGTGTCGAGAGGAGAAGCCATGAAAGCGATAGAAGAACTTTCTGTGGAGCCGGTGAATTTTGGCGTTTCATCCTGCCCGCTCACGGCCGGCGTTGTCCTTGAATTGGCCATGAAGTTCTGCGAAGACCGTGTGGCGCTCCTCGAGCTCACCCGGTCCGGGCAAACCGTTGTTTTGTACTCATGGAGTCGCGTACCGGATCCTGATCTTTCCACGCAAGTTCAAAGACTTGGGATCATTGAGTTGGCGCTCAGACAAATCGAGCAGGCGCTTCATGCCTACAATCTCAAAGTGGGAGTTTTGATCGCCTTCAACAAGAAAAACGATCATCTTGCTCGACTGTCTGCTCATCTGAAGTCTCTGATCAGTTCTTCACCACCTCGAAATTCAACGCCGGCACGCGAGTTCGCACAGTTGGTTCGGATCGATCTGATCGTTCACTCTTCTTGACCCAAACTTGGGTCTTTTTTTATTTCAACTCGTAGCGTCGTAACCATTCGTACATGGGTCCGATCGTGAAACCGATCGTTGCCGCCCATAATAATTCTTCCAGTGGAATACCGCCGATCAGAAACAGCGTCATCTTGTCAAACTGCCAAAAGGCCGTCATCGTTTCCGGAAACAATCGCGCAAAGAAAATTTGTTCCGTGAGAAAAACAAGAATCGCAGTGAAAAGTCCTGAAAGAAGTGCATCGAGCAGGAGATCTCGACGATCGGCAATCACATAGACGCCCACAAGGACTCCGCCGACGATGAGCGCGCGAATGGATGCGAGTTCAAATACGTAGGTGAGCAGAATGGAAATAAATCCCCAGAGTCCAAGCACGAGAATGAGATGCGTATACCAATGCACGGCAGGATGATTGTGTCGCCAACGCGTGCCTTGGATTTTGTGGACGTGTTTTCCCACGATTACTTGATAGATCACGGCCGCGATGCCAAACAACGAAAAGGAAAAGAGCAAATCTTCCAATCCGACGCCCGCCATGGTATTTGAAACGATGTTTCGATAGTCATCCACAACCATCATGAGCACGCCGGGAGCAAGCGTTAATCCCACAAAACTCATGATCGTTTGTTCACGTCGCGTTTGGTTTGAAAACAAAAAGAGCATGAGCCACACGAAAAACAGAACGAGCGCAACGATAAGAAACGATGACATAATGCGTTTAGTATATCAAAGAGATGGATAAAACGACAAACGGTTGGTAGGGTGATATCCCGCTTGATGAAGGAGCATCACATGCCTTTTGTTCCACAAATGCATCCCGGACGGATCGTCACATGGGAGCACTTCCAAACGCAGACGGTCGCGCGTTCAATTGCGCTTGATGGATTCGTGCATGGACCTCCCCAAATTGATGTCGCGACCTTGCACTTCAACTTCGATCATCACGTCGGTCCGCCGCGTAGCTGTATGCTTTGCACGGCGATGCAAGTTCTTGAGCAAATCAGGACGGGCATACTCGATCTGCTCATGCCAACAGGAGACGAAGATGTGCATGTCTGGATGAACGATTGTGATCCGGATGTGGCGCTCGCTTGGTACGCATTCACGCATCACTTCATCGTGAGGGAACGGGTGAACCCGGCGGTTCATCGCCTTTATGGTCATGTACAGGATATAGACCCTTTGCACAATTACCTTTCGGCTGGATTTGGCGTCTTACGGCCTGCG
>CAYJVQ010000070.1:0-4249 GCA_964373605.1 uncultured Gammaproteobacteria bacterium
CGTTCGCTCGGAAAAGATCAAACCGTTGGTTTGATCTGTTCTCTCGCTCACTCACAGCTCGCGAGTTTTGAGAGCAGTCTCATCAAATGGTTTGACAAAACAAGCGAGTTTTTTTACACTACCCGCCAGCGGGGTAGAGCAGTCTGGCAGCTCGCAAGGCTCAATATCGAGAAGGCTCATTATATGAGTACGAATGGAAGTATTTCTTGGCTACGGTAGTTCATTGTCTTTGGTTGAATCTGACAAACGTCAGAGAAAACCAAAATCCGCTATCTACCGTGAAGCTTTTGAGCTTATCTCACAATGGGCTGCGTCAAAGGTAACTTTGGCGTGAATCCTATCAAATTCGGGGAAGCCTCGAGCGGTGGTAATCCCGAGCCAAGGTTCGATTTTTATCGGACAAGGTGTAGAGACTTAATGGTAGGCACCCAGATATCGATCTGGGTGAAGAGAAAGTCCAGACCACAAATTCCATTTAAGAGGAAGCAACGAAAGTTGTAGTGGTATGCATAACCTTGAGGTCGCGGGTTCAAATCCCGCCCCCGCAACCAACATGAAAGGGCACCGTCAACGCGGTGCTCTTTGCTTTATTCAGCGACGACTGACCTATTGGCCGGGTCCAGTCTAGCCGTCTATATACATCGCTACGCTTTCGCTACAAATATCCCATTCGCAACAACTGTAGAAAAAAAATAGGGATCGCGGTCGTTTGACACGATCCCCAGCACGAGGTTTCAGGTATCCAGGGGTAGGGTTTCGATGAAGCGATTCAGTCTCCAGGTCCAATACACGCTTGCTGTGAGCGCCATGCGGTAGCGAAACCTTTCGACTTTCCCTGATCGCTGATCAAGCGTTATTGGGAATCGTCGTGGTTGGCGCGTGAAGATGGCTCGGCTTCATCATCATTTTGCGATGCTGTGCGGCGGCCAAATATGGCAGGAGCCAGTACCGTCGACCCAGCTGGTGATGCCGTCCTGCGGCGCCCACGAGATCGCGTCGACATCAAATCCCTTTTGCGCCCTCAGAGCCGCACGAGTATCAGGTCCGAAAGCGCCGTCAATTTCTTCGACGTACAGCTCGCGCTGCAGATCGCACACGCGTGCGGCCGTCACCTCGCCGTACCGGAGATCCGGCACGATGTCCGCGCCGTGTCCGAAGGCCTCGAGAATCATGTGCAACTTGTCGACAGCTGCGCCGTATGAGCCCGGGTTGAGAAATGGGGGAAAGAGCGAAACTCTGCTGGACATGGAGCCCTCCTAAGCAGATGGCGCAAATGGTTACGCACGAAGGATCGTACAGGAACAATAATAAAATGCAAGGATCGTGCATTGCCCAAAGGTTTTTGGTATACTCTTTTCAGACTTTGCGGTTTTTATGGCACACATTATTTCTGTTGTGAATCAAAAGGGAGGCGTGGGCAAGACGACCACATCGGTGAACTTGGCTGCTTTTTTGGCTGAACACGGGAAATTTGTCTTGCTCGTTGACTTGGATCCTCAAGCGAACGCGACTTCAGGACTCGGGCTTGATTATCAAACTCTTCCCGCCGGAGTTTATGAAGGTCTGATAGGGACACATCCGATGCGTCAGCTTGTTCAGAAAACCCATCACGAAGGTTTGAAAATCATTCCGGCGACTCAATCGCTTGCCGGTGCCGCGGTTGAGCTCGTGAATGCTCAAGAGCGCGAGCATTTTTTGCGAAAGGCGCTTCTGGAAGTTCGTAATGACTACGATTACATTTTGATTGATAACCCCCCCTCTCTTGGCATGCTGACGGTCAATGGACTCGTGGCCGCCGATTCCGTTTTGATTCCGGTACAAGCGGAATATTACGCCCTGGAAGGGTTGACACAACTTCTCAACACGATCAATCTGGTAAAAGAAAACATCCGACCGGATCTTGAGGTGATGGGCGCCGTGATCACCATGTACGATTCCCGAACCAGACTTTCCAAAGAGGTGCTCGAAGAACTTTACCGTTTTTTCCCGGATAAAATTTTTCGTTCCGTTATTCCGCGCAGTGTCCGTTTAGCCGAAGCGCCTTCCTTTGGAAAATCCATTCTGGGATATGATCCTGCCTCTCGAGCGGCCAAAGCCTACGAACGGTTGGCAAAAGAATTTATTCTGCGTGAACAAGGAGTTTTTTAATTTTTTTTATGACAAAATCAGCGCTCGGGAGGGGGCTTAGCGCGCTCATTCCCCATAAGCAATCGCTTACAGAACAAATTATTCCGGAGGCGCATCAAGAGGTGCTTGACATTGACGTTTCGACCATTTCAGCAAATCCTCGACAACCACGCCAGCATTTTTCCCCAAGCGAACTTGAAGATCTCATCAACTCTATTTCCGAGCATGGGATTATTCAGCCGCTGATTGCGACTCGCGTGAGCGGTGGATACGAATTGATTGCAGGTGAACGTCGTTTGCGCGCGTCTCGCATGTTGGGTTTAAAGACGGTTCCGGTGATTGTGCGAAATGCAACGGATCAGCAAAAATTGGAGCTGGCGCTCATCGAGAATATTCAGCGTCAAGATTTAAATGCCATTGAAGAAGCGATGGCATATCAAGCGCTCATTGACGAGTTTAATCTCACCCAACAACAGGTTGCGAAGCGCGTGGGGAAGAGCCGTTCGAACGTTTCGAATATTGTGCGGCTTTTGGATTTGTCGGACGAAATTTTGATGGCATTAAAAGAAGGAAAAATTTCGAAATCTCACGCGCGTACCCTTCTGGCCCAATCGGATCTCAAAAAGAGACAGACGCTTTTTTTGCAAATGCTGTCCGGAGGCGTGACGGTGCGCGAAGCAGAAGCGCGGGCGATGGAAAGAAAGCAAGATCCCAATCTTGCGGCGCATGAAAAGCGTTTGCGCGATATTTTTGGAACGAAAGTTGACATCTCGGAATCCGGCGGAAAAGGCAAAATCATCATTTCGTTTTATTCAAGAGAGGAGTTGATGGATTTGCTTGATCGGTTGCTCGATTGACCCCGCCTTCTTTTATTTTGTCGCAGATGTTTTTTTCGTTTTTTCCCTGCCGCGAAGCACGCCGGCGAGCCACCCTTTGACCGTGTTGCGCGTGACATCGCGAATTTTTTTTCGTGCATGTCGCGTGCGTGCGAATTTGATCCAATCCGGGTTGGGTCCTTTGCGGTTTTTGTCGGTGACAATTTCAACAATGTCTCCTGACTTGAGCATCGTGTCCAAGTTGCGCATCACATCGTTCACACGAACCGCGACGCATTTGTTTCCCACTTCCGTATGGATCGCATAAGCAAAATCTACCGGCGTCCCGCCTTCCGGAAGATCAATCACATCACCTTGCGGTGTGAAGACAAAAATGCGATCTTTAAATACGTCGATCTTCATGTATTCGAGCTGTTCCATAAAGTCTTTTTTGTCTGCCAGTTCTTTTTGGATTTGAGCCAATTCTTCCATCCAACGCGTGTTGCGAACCGATTGGGCGGATCCTTCTTTATAGCGCCAATGGGCGACCACGCCGTATTCCGCCAGATCATGCATTTCCTGCGTGCGGATTTGAAATTCCACGATTTCGCCATCGCTGATAAACATGGTCGTGTGAAGCGATTGGTACCCGTTGGGCTTTGGTTGAGCGAGGTAATCTTTAATGCGGCCGGGAACCGGCCGCCACTTCTGATGCAGAATGCCAAGCGTGGTGTAACAATCTTCCACATCGTTGACGATCACACGCACGGCGATCAAGTCGTAAATTTTTGACAGATCATCACCATATTTTTTCATTTTTAAATACAGACTGAAGAGACGCTTGACCCGTCCATGAACTTGAAAATTATCAATATCCGCGCCCAAGAGAAGTTTTTCCGTTTCGGCAATCACTCGGCTCACGTAAGCCCCTTTTTCACGCACGCGAATATCCATCACGCTTTTCATGCGTTCGTATTCTTTCGGCTTCAGATAGGCAAAGGAGAGATCTTCGAGCTCTCCTTTTATTTCACTCATGCCTAAACGTCCGGCAATGGGCGCGTAAATTTCAAGCGATTCACGCGCGATGCGTTCTTGTTTGTGCTTGGGTTGTCCGTAAAGCGTTTGTAAATTGTGCAACCTGTCGGCAAATTTGATGAAGACGACTCGCACATCGCTGGCCATGGCCAAAAACATTTTTCGCAAATTTTCCGCGTAGCGCTCCACTCCGCGATACTTTACGGTTTGTTTCAGTTTCGTGACGCTCTCCACGAGCGAGGCAATGTCTTCTCCAAACCGTTTGCGCACTT
>CAYJVQ010000071.1:0-4061 GCA_964373605.1 uncultured Gammaproteobacteria bacterium
TGAATCGGTCGCAGGCCGTAAGACGCCAAATCCAGCCGAAAGATAATTGTGCAAAGGGTCTAGACTAACTCGTGAGTTTATCAACCAGCGCCATAATCTTTTTTTGTATTTCCAAATCCTCTACTCCCCGTGAACGATTACCCTGACGTGGCCGTAAATTAATCATTGAATCAAATTCAACCCACTCATCATGCGGTTTTTCTGGATAGATATTTATGCCCCACAAGTCCTGCTGTTTTGACCCCTGTTCAAGAAGCGCGGCCTCACCATCAACATGCATTTCCATACCGATAGCCATGACGCCGCGCTCTATATCAACAACGGCTTTTACTAAATCACCATAGCGTTCAGCCGCTAAATTTTTTAATTCCTCGTGCGTAATGTGCGTATCAATGATGTGCATAGGCGTAAGGTATCATTTCTGCCTGCCGTTTGTCGCCGGATTTATGGATTTCGGGTGAGGGTCAGATCTTGTAACGCCGAGATTGCTTGTTCGATCGTCGGGCAGTTTCTTAGAATGTCGATCAGTTCTTCTCGCGTCCTTCCATGAGTATCTCGTTGATCATTGCCCAAAGCGATCAGTGTGCCAAAGGCTCGTCCGGGTTTATATCCCAGGGCGATCAGATCGCGGCCTTGGAAAACAGGTTGCGGTTTTTCTTTATAAACACCGATTTCTTCCGCGCGCCGACGTACCCATTCGCCTGCGGCAAACGGATCCGGAAGGATAAACTGATCGATATGTGTTGGATCCAAAAACGGTCCTCGTCCGCGATGGTCCGCTTCGGCTGTGAACGTCAGTTCTGCAATCGTGGCGGGCGCGATTCGCTCTGCCAGTCTTCGAAACGCTCCATCCGTGACAGATTCTCCTTTTTTCTGTTTCAGATACATGGCTCCGGGCCAAAGATGATCTTTCACAATCGCGATGACTTTTTGTGCGGTGTCCTTGTCCATTCCCAGACGTTGCATCAATGTTCGAGTGGGGTCTTCTCCCGCGCTTTCATGTCCTCTGGAACGAACCCGGCCTTCTTCAAAGGAAGTGGTGGGAGGTTTTCCCAAATCATGGCAGAGGGATGCCCACATCACAACGCGTTTTGTCTGTTGGTTGAGTCGATAGTAACGCGAGACTTCCGCTGCCGTATCAACGACCATCAGCGTATGAACCCAGACATCTCCTTCAGGATGCCAGTCAAATTCTTGAGGTGTCGCCTGTAGCGCGTGCAGTTCCGGATAGAATTGAGAAATCACTCCGAGATCATGCATGAACATAAGTCCAAGCGATGGTTTGTCCGCCAGCAAGAGCAATTTATCCCATTCTTTCAAAAAACGTTCTTTTGAAAGTTGTTTCAGTTCAGGCACTCTCTCGGCCATGATTTCTCGACTCTGTTCGTCGACACGCAACCCAAAACGCGCCACAAATTGAGCGCCGCGCAGAACGCGCAATGGATCATCAGCGAAACGTTCGCGATCCGTCACACGCAGGACACGCTGACGTAAATCTTCAATTCCACCGAACGGATCGAATATTTCGCCGGTGAGCGGGTCCTTTGCCAGAGCGTTAAAGGTGAAATCCCGCCGTTTTGCGGCTTCCCAGATGTTCATCTGCGGATCCGCTTTCGTTTGAAAGCCTTTGTGTCCTTCCGCAATTTTTGAATCTGTTCGCGGAAGCGAGATGTCGATTTTGGCAGACTCATCATTTGAAAGGATCAAGATACCAAACGCCTTACCAACCGCATCTACTTTTCCATGTTGTGAAATGATGTTCTCGACCGCTTCTGGCTCCAGGCCGTAGATTTCCAAATCAAAATCGTTTGACGCTTCTCCCAAGACTTCGTCGCGTACGCTTCCGCCTACCAACAAGGCGCGCCCTCCTTGTTTTTTCACATCTCGGCATACGTTCAATACCGTTTCAAATGATCGGGCGAACTCCGGTCCATGGACGGCTTCGACACGCGATCGATAAGCCTCCGGCCTATGTCCTTCATAGGTGGGAATCTTGCCGGCTTCTTTTTGTTTCGGCACGCGCTCGCCGGAGAGGGGCGGTTTCCCTCGGCGCAAGCGTTGTTCATGGTCTGATTGAAATGATTCTGGCATAGCGAATTTTCAAATTATCTTTGTCGTCGTCGTTGGGTCGCGTCCAAGAGTGTTTTTCTCATGCGAAGCGATTGTGGAGTGACTTCCAGCAGTTCGTCGTTCCCCAAATATTCCAAACTCAATTCAAGGGTCATATCTCGAGGAGTCTCCATTTGAACGGAAGCGCCATCTCCTTTGGATCGCATATTTGAAAGTTTTTTTTCTTTGCATGGATTGACTTCCATATCTTCATTTCTGGAATTTTGACCAATAATCATTCCCACATAGACGTTGACGCCGGGTCCAACGAACAGCGTTCCGCGATCTTGCAAGTTGGTCAGCGCATACCCCATCGTGACGCCGCTCTCCATGGAGATCATGGATCCATGCTCATTACCCACAATCTCACCGGCGATTTTTTCTCTGTATCCAAGAAGAAGTGTATTCAATATACCATGTCCTTTGGTGTCTGTGATAAATTCACTGCGATAACCGATGAGTCCGCGCGTGGGAATTTCGAATTCCAAAAATGCCTGGCCGTTTTCGACATTCATATCTTTCATTTCACCTCGGCGTTTTCCCATTTTTTCAATCACCGTTCCGGTAAAGGCCTCGGGGCATTCGATCGAGACCGCTTCAAACGGCTCCATCATCATTCCGTTTTCTTCTTTGAAGATGACTTGCGGTCGTGAGACTTGGAGTTCGTATCCTTCGCGTCGCATTTTTTCAATCAAAATTGCCAAATGAAGTTCTCCACGTCCGGAAACGATGAACTGGCTGTCTCCTTCTCCTTTTTCCACGCGCAAAGCCACGTCATTAAGCAGTTCGCGATCGAGTCTTTCCATGAGATGTCTTGCGGTTGAGTATTCACCTTCGTTGCCGGCAAACGGCGATGTGTTTGCGCCGAAGGTCATTTTTACGGTTGGTTCTTCAATTTTCATGAGAGGCAATGGCCTTCCATTTTCCAGATCGATCAAAGATTCGCCGATTTGAACGTTTGGAATTCCGGCAATCGCGACGATTTCGCCGGCTTTAACGGATTCGACGTCTTTTCGCTCCAACCCTTCGTAAATTTGAAGGGCGTTCATTTTTTCAACGTGTTCGTTTCCGAGCTGATCCACATGTTTGATCCGTTGGCCTTGCGTGACCGTGCCGTTAACGACGCGTCCGACCGCGATGCGCCCTTTATAGTTGTCATAAAAAATATTCACCACCGAGATTTGAAGAGGAGCCGTCGCATCTCCGGTGGGGCTTGGAATGTACTCCACAACTTTATCGAGCAAAGGCGTGATGTCTTTCATCACCTCTAAATCCGGTTCAAGTCCGGCCACGCCGTTGATGGCCGAGGCGTAGACAACAGGGAAGTGGGCTTGTGCGTCTGTGGCTCCAAGATCAATGAACAAATCGAACGTTTTGTTCAAAACCCAACTGACGCGCGCATCTTTCTTGTCGATTTTGTTGATGACCAAAATAATTTTGTGGCCGGCTTCGAGCGCTTTTTTCAAGACAAATTTTGTTTGCGGCATTGGGCCTTCTTTCGCATCAACAAGCAAAAGACAGCCATCAACCAAATTCATGACGCGTTCCACTTCACCACCGAAGTCCGCGTGTCCCGGAGTGTCGACAATGTTGATTTTTATATTCTTCCAAACGACAGAGGCATTTTTGGAAAAAATCGTAATTCCACGCTCACGTTCGAGTTCGTTGGAATCCATGATGGTTGTGCCCATGGCGTCCGCGTCGCGAAATGTGTGTGTTTGTTTTAAAAGCGCGTCCACAAGAGTTGTTTTTCCGTGGTCAACATGGGCAATGATGGCAATGTTTCGAAAATCGGACATAGATGATTTTACCGGCGGATTCTAGCAGAGAACGTAGATTTGGTAAATATCGAGGTCGTGAATCCATGTGTCGTGAATCCATTGACAGAAAAACATGTATAAGACCCTTTGCACAATTACCTTTCGGCTGGATTTGGCGTCTTACGGCCTGCG
>CAYJVQ010000072.1:0-4028 GCA_964373605.1 uncultured Gammaproteobacteria bacterium
CGTGGACGCGGGGTTGGAAGACGCAGGCTCCGTCTCCGGCTCCACCTGGAATACTGCCGCCTGTACAAGGGGAGTTGATGAGGCGTTTTCCATCGTCCGACATGGCACATTTTTTCCCAGCGAGTCTCTCTAAATCTTGAGGCTGGCATGTGTAGTCGTGCTCAAAGGTCAGATACGCGGATTGACACGCAGTTGGCGAACGTCCGAAGTCAGAATTGTCACACAAGGGCTGTGCATTGGCGCCGATGAGATCCTTGTTTCCTCGATAATTTGTGTAGAAGTTTCCATTTGAAGCCATGGCGTCCGACGGTGTCTGGGAATCTGTTGGCCAGGGAAGGTTTCCTCCAGCTCCATCTCCCCAATCCACAACAATGCGTCGAACAGGCATCTGGTCAGGATCTGCAAACAGGTAGAATCGCACGACCACATGTTGCGATTCCAACGCTTCAATAACTCCACCGCTTTGATTATTGACAGAAAACGCATTTCCTTGACTCTCATCCTCTTTACAAACACCATCAACACAATCTTTGAGAGCCCGTACCTTGGGAGGTTTGTTGGAAGAAACGCGATCGTCCCAGAACCAGGGATTTTGCGGTGAGAAATTGGGATTGGGGAGGAATTCTCCTGACGTGTTTTGATTATTATCTGTAATTTGTTCATTAAAGTCAATCAATTTATAAGACTTCGCGAAAATCTGTCGCATACGATTTTTCGCGGCTGAATCCGGTTCATCTTTGACAAGTAAGGACTCTGCATCTGGCGCGTCATTACAGAATCCTAAATTTAGAACAGCAGGTGTGATACAAACGTTTGGGTTGCATACTTTTTCGTCAGCTAAACAATCAAGTCCGGCGACACCACCATTTGCCGGGTCAGGACCCCCTACACACTGTTTTATTCCAGAACTTCTATCTTGTTTACAAGCGGCGGCCTCTACTTTAGGACAATCCTGAGCACCTAAGCAACCCACGCCATCTTTTGCTCCTCCATCACATGTTTTTAGATTTGCATTTCCAACACACGGCACCGTATATCCCACGCAGTCAAGTAGAGTGAAGCACCCATCAGGAGCACCTAGTGCACCTGGTGGACCTCCTGAACACGAACCCCTCCAACGGCATTGAGGTTCTACGATAGTTATCTCATCCTCATCCCCATTCTCACCCTCAACCACATTCTTATATTGCCCGACATAATTACAGTCCGCATCTGATTTACATCTACAATTTCCAGGTTCTGGATTAGGATTACACAACCCTTCTAGAGGACCCGCAATCCCAGCTCCGAAGGTTATTTTGTTGAATGCACGTGCCTGTGCTCCCGGAGCGGAAAAACCGTATCGTTCATTCGTTGGAATTGTCATTGGTTCAACCAAACACTCAGCATTTGCGTTATTGTCAAGCGTTGGCATATTCATCGGCGAATTTTGATTACTCTCTACCAGTTCGCACATCGCAACTTTGTGAGGATATTTATCCCCTTCATCAACAACATCAACCAAACGGTCCGTAATTGTTTCAATATCTTCTGCCTTTCCAAATGGAGAGATGGAGGTATTAACTTTATAAGCTAATTGAGTTTGATAGCGCTGGTCTCCTGTAAGCTCATAGCCGGACCCAGACTGCCAAAGTCTATTCGTCCACGCAACATTATAACGATCCTCAGGATCATATATCTCATTAGAGGAAACCTGCACGGTATTGACGCACGCGGGATAAGTACTGTATTGAATTTTAAATTTATTAATCGGGTCATCTGTGTCAAAAAGACCAAAGACAGCACCAACAACAAGACCTGCAAGCGGACCACCAACAGCCCCTGCAACCGAGCCAACAACGAAGGGAGATAGACCATCCTCCAAATTTATGTTGTTAATTTCGTTTTCGGCATTTGAAATATTTTCCCCAAGATAATTTGTTTCCAGTGTTTGCTGGGTAATCCCACGCACTTCACAATCATTGTAATATTTAAACATGTCTTTAAAGCTACCAGTTCTGTTGGGAACATACGCACCATACTTAAATTTGTATTCTTGACGATTTGGTGGCGAACACAGCTCTCCGCGTAGTCCTATTCTGACACGAAATTTAGAAATAACCTCACCCGGATCGTGATCATAATCATCCTTGAATGGATCGTCTGGAAGAAGAGGCGGATCGTTTGGGCGAAGTCTACCCAGTGTTTTTCTTGAGCCATAGGGAACACAGAAATAAGGGTAACCCTCATTAGATCGGCAACTTTCGGTTACACCATCGAATGCTTGCATACATGCAGCAGCAATACCAAAAAATCCTTTTGGACAAATGAACATGGGCCTGTCGTCATCAAATCCCTCATCTGGATCCCAATCATCTAAATCCTGTTCATTGCACCACGCATCTAGCGGTGCCGCGCACGCGGTGGATGTTATCTTCAAATCATACAACTGCTGAATTTCGCCGCAGTAACTTGTTTTCTGTGGCGGGAATCCTGCGTTTGTGAATTTGCCGTAGAGATCTGTTGTTCCTGCGAGCTGGTCTAGGGGCATCCAGGTGAGGCAAGCTTTCTGACCCTTGTCAGGAGTTCCGTACAAAATTGAGCTTGAATCTCGCTCGAGACAATAACCCTGCCAACCGATGAAGGACTGTTGACCACTTCTTTCCGAACACGTTCCACCAGACTCTCGATCACAATCTTCATGGCTCTCACATTCAAGGCTATCTCTTGAACCACCCACGCAAATTCCTGACAACGTATCTTCCGACTTCGATCCCGCAGGGTAATATCGTGAGAATGAACCTTCGCCATACTCAAACTTCTCGTATGAACAGGAACAATCTGATGCACCCCACTGACCATCATCGATAGAAATTGACGAACAAACCGTCGCACCCTCGTAGCCATTGATAAAGGTGTAAGGCTCAGCTTCTTTTGTGCTAGGTGTCACGGAAGAGCTGGGAACCGCCACATCATTTTGATCCTCGGCTATCGCCCATTCTTTGACTACATCTGAAGGAAAAGGCGAATCAACCTCCGGATAGCCTCGACAGCTCTTGGCTTCACCTTTGAGTGAGCTTGGATTTGAATCAACTTGACCAGAGATATAAAGGCCTGCATAAACTTTCACATCACCCAATACAGGCTTGTTAAACGCATCCGCGAATCCATCTTTGTCGCTGTCCTTGATATCTGTAACGCAATGATTGTTGTAACAAGCGCCCTTGATTGTTGTTGATGCAGTCACGCATTGACCGTTGGGTGCGCAGTCTGCCGTAGCGTAACAAGGCGACGACTTTTTGGAAGTAAGCTTATCAACGCACTTGCCTTGCACTGTGTCACAAACATGCGTATTTATCCCTCCAACACTCACGTTGCTACACTGCGCATCATTTACACAGTCCGTAGGTGAGGTTGTTTGACAGTATCCGATCACACAACGCTCACGGGCAGAACAATCATCAGCGCTGGCACAGGCGGCTCCGGAATCTTGACAAAACCCAATTATACATTCACCACCAAATCCTACTCCCCCCGGGTTGGAATTACATGAACCCGCATCATTAACGAGTCGGTAAACATTATCAACCATGGGCCAGGCACACGTATAGGCACATGTTCCGCTGTTGTCAGAACAACCACAATCCGTATCTACGACACAACTGTATAGACCTGATCTCATCCTTGTTGCTGAGTATTCCTCTGAAATCTTTTCCACACAAAAGCCTTTGGGTTGCAAGTTGACTTGGTCGTATTGTTCCACAGGTAGCTGGTTTGGAATGGAGTATCCTGAAAACTCGTAACCCGTCCAGCTCACATCACGAGCAGAATAAACCTGTGAGGAAAGCACAACGGAATCACGCTTGCCTTCCTTCAAACAACCCGGATTATTTTCATTGTTATTTCCCTCCCGACACAACGCAACAGCATCACAAATACGAACGTACTGATTGGCATTCGGATCCCATGTTGTCTTGGAACTCTTACAATTAATCCACGCGCTACACTCGCGGTCGCGGTTGACTTTAAGGATGCGGTTGGAGTCGTTT
>CAYJVQ010000073.1:0-4014 GCA_964373605.1 uncultured Gammaproteobacteria bacterium
GAAATCCGTTACCGGGTTACGGATTACGAAGATCTGACCCCGCTTCCACTTTTTTGATTTATGCTATGATTGTTTTCGTATGAAAATCGTTGTAAAAAATCCCCTTGTGGAAATGGATGGGGACGAGATGACCCACGTTATTTGGGAGCTCATCAAGCACGAACTTATCCTGCCATATCTTCAGGTTGATCTCAAATATTTTGATTTGGGCATAAAAAATCGTGATGCCACAGACGATCAAGTGACAATGGAAGCCGCGGACGCTCTTTTGAAGTATGGAGTGGGTGTCAAGTGCGCAACGATCACCCCAAACCGTGAGCGGGTGGTTGAGTATAGTCTCAAGCAGGAATGGCCCTCGCCAAACGGCACGTTGCGTGCGCGGCTTGATGGCACCGTTTTTCGCAAGCCGATCGTTGTTTCAAATATACCGGTGCAAGTGCGATCGTGGAAAAAACCGATCATGATTGCACGCCATGCGTACGGCGACATTTATAAAAACGTGGAGTTTGCCGTGGAGGCGGGGGACAGAGCAGAGTTGATGGTCGGAGAAAAGAAAAAAATCATTCATGAGTTTGTAGGACCGGGCATTGTGCAAGGGATTCACAACACGGACGCATCGATTATTTCATTTGCGCGCGCCTGTATCGCTTATGCGCTTTCAGAAAAGATGGATTTATGGTTTTCGACCAAAGACACGATTTCAAAAACTTATCATGCGCGGTTTCGCGATTTGTTTCAAAAAGAAGTGGAGGCGCGGCGGGGCGAGATGGAAGAAATGGGCATTCGATATTTTTATACACTCATCGATGATGCCGTCGCGCGCGTGATGCGAAGCGAAGGTGGATTTTTGTGGGCGTGCATGAATTACGATGGGGATGTGATGAGCGACATGCTCGCCTCGGGATTTGGTTCGCTTGGGTTAATGACTTCCGTCCTGGTGAGTCCATCCGGCGCGTTTGAGTTCGAGGCCGCGCATGGAACCGTTCAACGCCATTACGACAAACATCTAATAGGCGAGCCGACATCCACAAATTCAACCGCGAGTATTTTTGCGTGGACAGGCGCCATCAAAAAACGCGGCGAGCTGGATCTGACGCCAGAGGTCGTCGCGTTTGGGAATCGTCTTGAGCGTGCGGTGATTGAAACGATTGAGTCTGGCGTGATGACTGGTGATCTTGCGGCGATCACCTCGATGCCGAATATTCAACCGGTTCGTACGGAAGAATTTATCACAGCCGTTACATCCAGAATCAATGAATCATCTGCAGTCGAGTCTTAATTTCACAAATTTTTTTCTCTCGGTGATCAATTTATGTTTGAAGCCGTTTAATCCACTCAACACCAAAAATGTGATCTTCTTGAATGTTCCTACAAATTTTTGCAATCCCGTCCAATATATCTAAAACACGTTGATTATCCGCTTTGGTAACCATGTTTGTTTCAATTCGATCCATGCGCTCATCATGTTCGACCAGTTTCATAATGACTTTATCAAACTGGTCGTCGTGTTCGGCGAGTTTGTGGATGATTTTATCTTCGTCCATATCGATTCGACTTTAACATGTGTGGTTATCCTTTTCCAGCGCATCCGAACAGGCGCATTTTGTGTCGCGCGACTTTACTCATGAGCTCTTTGGCGGGTTTCAAGATTTCTCGAGGGTCGATCACTTCCGGTTTTTCTTTGAGAAATTTTCGGATTCCGGCATCAAACGCGATACGAAGATCGGTATCGATGTTCACTTTGCAAATGCCAAGTGACACGGCCTTTTTTATTTGTGCGTCGGGAATCCCTTTTGCCGAAGAGATTTCGCATCCGTATTGCGTGCACAGACGTTTAATGTTGGCAGGCACCCCCGAAGCGCCGTGCAGAACCAGTGGAACACGAGTCGCTTCCGCAATCAATTTCAATCGTTCAAAATCAAGCGACGATTCTTTTTTCATTTTGAAGGCACCATGGCGCGTGCCGATCGCAATGGCGAGCGCATCGCATCCCGTTTGTTTGACGAAATCTGCGGCTTGCGAGGGCTGTGTCATTGCGGCGTCCTGTTCGGATACAGACACAAAATCTTCCATTCCGGCCAGAAGACCCAGTTCAGCTTCCACGCTGATTCCTTTTTTGTGCGCCATCTCCACAAGCGTTTTTGTGCGGCGAACGTTTTCTTTGTAGGGAAGTGATGATCCATCAAACATGACGCTTGTGTAGAATCCGCTCTTTATTCCTTTCACAACAAGATCATAATTTTTTCCATGATCAAGATGAAAAACCATGGGGACGTTCGAACGTTTGGCGGCTAAGGACACCAGAGAAGCAAGCTCATCCATTCCGGCATAATCAATCGCCCCTTCTGAAGTTTGAATGATGACAGGCGACTTTTCCGCTCTGGACGCATCCGTAATCGCTTGGAGCGTTTCGAGGTTGTTGATGTTAAACGCCCCAACCGCGTAGCAACCGCGTTGTGCTTTTGTGAGAACAGAGGAAAGAGAGGTGAGCATAATGAAAAAGTATACCTGTCGTTTGACATTTTTGCCATTTTTGATAGATTTCTTTCAGCGAGGTAAACCATGACAGAATCAAAGTCCAATGACCCACGTTTGATTCAAGCCACGACGTTGTGGGATCGGGGATTCGGGGGAGGAAGCCGTGGCGGATCGTTGGAAGCGTATCTTAAAGGGATCCCGGAAATTCCAGAGAGTCTGCTTCCGGAAGATCTTGATCTTTTTCTGCTCTCGCTCGCAGATCCTCGAGTCGGGCTTGTCACAGCATGTTCGCTTACTTCCATCCGACATAGGAAGTTCGGAAACGGCGAATCGGATGTTGTTCCCTTCGATGATCGGTATATCGATTCCAGAGAGCCATTCTGGTTTCGCCATGATTACGGAAAAAGGAACTTGCATCGTCGTCCGGATCTGTGTCTGGCAGAGTGCCAAGGTCAGATTTTGGCTGGCACAGCCATTGTCGGAGTGTTCGCCTATGTTCACCATCCGCAATTCATAAAGGGAAAGTGTCATTACATCGACCTTCCCGGTTCGGTGCATCGTCGTAAACGGTGTCTCTGCGCCGGCCTTGGGGAATGGGGTGGTCAGGTGGACCTTTATGTGGACAGGGAAGTCACCCATGCTGGTCCAAACTTTGGTTCTTTGCGTTTTCGTCGGCAATAGCCGTTCTCACTCCACACCACAGGAAACGTTGTGTGGATTTTTTTCAGAGACCCCTTATCTCATTTCAGTCGGGATTCAATTTGTTTTTGCGTTAAAAGTCCCATGGTCGGGCCGATTTCGTGAACGACCGAGGCTGAATTTACCGATCCCCAGCGGAGCGCTTCTTGCATCGCCTCTCCATTCATTTTGGCCGCGACATACGCGGATGCAAAGCCATCGCCGGCTCCGGTTGATTCAATCCGATCGCCGGGAAACATGGGACAATGCAAGAGAGCCGTTCCATTGAATCCATAAGCGCCGTTTCGACCGTCTGTGATCACGACTTCATCCGGACCAAGATCAAACAATTGTTGTGCAAGCTGTTTCATGCCCAATCGTTTGTTGCTCACGATCGTCCGGCCTTCCTCGACATTGACAAAAAGGATGTCCGCACGCGCGATCATTTCAAAAAAGATTGGCGTTCGCTCGTGAATTTGTTCATTCCCGGGATTGTAGGCAAGTAAGAGGTGGTCTTTTTTGAGCTCTTTGAGCAGAGAACGATAAGTCTGCGCGTAGGCATTGCCCATTTCGCACAGGTACACCCATTTTGTTTCCGGGAAGCGGAACGGCAAAATCAGCGGCCTATGAAGGTAAGACGCAAGGATGGTTTTTTCGCCTTGAAGCGAGAGAACGGCTGAATACGCACTCGCGGTTTTTTTGTAGGAAATGATGTGTTCGGTTTCCACTTTTTCTTTTCGCAATGTTTCTATCGCGAGGGTATAGGTTTGATCATCTCCCATGTGGCTCACGATCGCGGCGCGCTTGCCCATGCGCGAAAGAGCGGTGGCGACGTTTGGTGCGGATCCGCTGATCAGT
>CAYJVQ010000074.1:0-3991 GCA_964373605.1 uncultured Gammaproteobacteria bacterium
TACCTATTTATTAGTGGTTTTCGTAGCCGAGCGGAGAAAACACTTTATTACCCCTTTCTAATAAATAAAAAAACAAATTTATTCCCCTTATTAAAAAGCCTGTCAAAATTCCTTATAAAAAAGAAAAATATTTTTTGAATTGCGTATAACGGCGGCGCCTGATGCGAAGTGGCGGCATGGCGACGAAGTCGTCGTGCCGACATTTCGCATAGGCGCTGTTATGCGCTGTCGCAAAGCGACGAGCAGAACAGCGACGGTAGGCGCCGCCGTTATGACGTCGGAGCGAAGCGATGGCGTCATAACGTGCGCGTGTATGCGATGTTGCGACCGAAGGGAGCAAAAATATGGGAGAGGGGCGAGCCGAGCCCCGAACCGCATACGCTGTGTTAGCCGAGGGTGAGCGCAGTGGAGCGTAGTATGAACGTGGTGTGGGGTCAGGTCTTGCGTTTTGCCTTTTGATGATCTCTGTTACGAGAGATTCTGCTCATTCTTCCAATACTCAACCCAACAAGCATAGCAATCTCCGACACCGCATACCCACATCGTTCACGTGCGATACGAATGGTTGCATCGCGCTCAGTCTTGGTTGTTACATCGTCAAAGAGATCGTCTAATGGCAAAACGCAAGACCTTCTATCATACAACTATCTATGAGGTACGATAGGAAGGACGTTCAATCTTGTACTTCGACCATGGGGCACGCAGGTGACCTCGAGGGTCAGACAAAGACACGCGTCCTTCCCATCCTCACAGCGAATAGATGGCTGAGACGGTGTGCACATCGATCTCGAATTGCTCAAGAAGGATGTTGCGGGATAAGACGCGTGCCAATGAGTGAATGTCATTTAACTCACACGCTTACTCATAGTCATGTGTATGAAAAAGACATCACAACCAATGGTATATCTTGGCGTAGATATTGGCAAAACAACGCACGCCTGTAGAACACGGGGTCAGACATCTATCATCATGTCAAGCGTTTGCACGAGTCCCGTGTCCAACTTTTTCGGGATCGAAGAAAACGTTTTTGGTAACACACTGATGAATGACGGTTGCAAATTTTCTCGCAACAATGCCATAGGCGACACCGGTAGAACACGGGGTCAGGTGTACCTCAAATGTTAAACTGATTTAGCTCGTGCTTTGGACACCCTTGATGGCGGCAATGGCAACGTCGGCTTTTTGCTCAGGCGTGAATACTTTTTTCCTATGACAGGTGGGGGAAAGTTGACCCACTATACCTGTCTAGATTTCCCAGACCATTATAATTTACCCTCAAATAATTCAATACTTAATAGTTTAGATGCTGGTATTCCATGATTTGATAGCTTCTTGGTTCGCTCTACTACATTCACTACACCATTCTTCTGGTGCTCGAGATCGCTCATCCACATATTCTTGCATACTCATCCATTGAGCATCCACCACCTCATCATCGGTGAATGACAAATCAGCTACTTCTCCATTAAATTTAGTGACATAGCTTTCGAAGAATATTTTTGAAGATTCTATTCTGCCTTTTTCGATCAGATGAAGATCATCTGTGGTCTTTACAACGCCAATCTCCTCCTCAAGTTCTCGTCTTGCGGTCTCTAAAATAGACTCACCAGCGGCCACATGTCCTCCAAAATATGTTTGCCATAGTCTTGGATACGTTCTCGCTCCATCAGCACGCTTGGAACACAAGATCTGTCCACGATCATTAACTAACCAAATTCTAGCCACTGCTATCCAGTGATTATTTGAAGGGCTCTTTATCTCCTTTCTGGTACATGTGCCTGATACAATACCTTCGCTCGTATAGCACTGTAGTAATTCGTCCTTGTTTGTTGACTCACTCATACCAATCAAATGTAATTGATTTGTGATTAAATATCCATCTAAAAATGCTTTACAATACTATAAGCTAGTGGTAACTTGCTATGTCTTGATAATTTTATCAGACATCCAAACCAAGGAGCCTGAAAATGGACACCGTAAAGTTCAAGGTCGTCGCAGACTGGATCATCACTGCTCGTTGCCCGCTTAGGTGCGAACACTGCATCGTCGGCGAGCTTGTTGCAAATGCAAGCGACAGGATGGGCGATGAGCTCACAACTCAGGAGTGCAAGGATCTGATCGATTACCTTTTCGATCACGGGACACGAGTCCTCTCTATCACTGGCGGTGAAGCCCTCACCCGCAAAGACTTATTCGAGATCATCGGATACGGCAGAGAGAAGGGTATGAAAGTGTGTCTATACACAACTGGACTCACGTTCATCAATTCACAAACTCGTGAACTTCGGACAGAACATGTTCGCATGGTACTCAGCAACACGGACTTCCTTGGAATTTCACTCGACACGTTTCACGATGACGCCAGCAAGCAGATTCGTGTGATGGACTACTGCGAGACTCTCGTCCGTCAACTGTTCGAGTTTGCCAGCAAGGAGTTTCCCGAACTCCAGATTCAGCTCTTCACAGTACTCGGAAAACGAAACGGAACCTCTTCCATATCGATGACCGTGACCGAATGTCGACATATCGCAAACGTGATCAGCGAAATTAGTGAGGATGTCGGAGTTCCAATTCGGTGGCGTTTGTCCCCGTTCAGGTACAATCCCGGGTCAATGCTGCCATTTCAGAGGCGTTTCCTGTTTACTTCCACCGAAATGGAAGAGTTGATCGCGAGGCTGCAGTATGTGCTTGGAGACAATCCAGCTTTCACAATGCACTTCGGAGTAGACTATGACAGCTTCTTCGTCTACCCAGATGGCAAGCTTCGTACCGTGCGACTTGATGAATCTGGCATTGACCGATTCATCGAGATCGGGAACTTTCGCACCAGAAGGCTTGAACGGCTGGATGTGTGGGAGGCCCTGTATCGTAGTGATGGCGAAACGGCTATGAAAATGAAACGCATCGACCTGCTACCGTTACACAAGGAAGTAGAAAATGGCTGATCATGCCCCAGTTGTGCTGATTCTCGGGATACCAGGATCGGGCAAGACTATGGTGGGACAAATCCTTGGCTCGATGCTTGGGGTCGTGCACTTGTCAGTTGGTGAGGTACTAAGAGCTGGCTTGGACGTCGAACTTGACCCCGTTAGGTTCGATCGTGCTTGCGATCTGTTAGAAATTCGTCTGGTGCAAATGACCGATCGGCTGGAAAAAGGTCTATTTCTGGACTTCAGTCCGATTGCAGAAGACGCAATACATCTGCTCACCGAGATGCTATCCAATCACGGACTCCGCATCAGCTACGTTATTCATATCGAAGCAGAAGTGGAGGACGCACAAACACGCTATGTAGCTCGAGGAAAAAGAT
Source organism: uncultured Gammaproteobacteria bacterium (assembly GCA_964373605.1). Taxonomy (GTDB): domain Bacteria; phylum Patescibacteriota; class Patescibacteriia; order UBA9934; family GWF2-40-263; genus VGKU01. The sequence continues at coordinate 3,311 of CAYJVQ010000074.1, forward strand.
CAAATGATTCAGGTGAAGACCTGTTAGAGATCTTTAGAAGCCGCATCAGAGCAGAGTATGAGCCCTTTACGGTTCCAATATTGAAAGATGCGAAAACAAAAGGAATACTCCTTACCCTCGTGAATGCCCCCTCAAAGACATCTACAGCAAACGAACTTGCCCGTATCGCCAATCTGCTTCTAGACAGAATGCAGGCTTCTCACACCTAGATTCGCTGGGTGTTTTTTTATTTCTAAGAGTTATTTGGTGAAGTAAGCCTCTCTTGGATCTCATCCATAGTCTTCAGGAAAGACGCCTCTATATCAACTGAATATTCATTTGCTAAAACTAGAATCGACCAAAGACAGTCCGAAAGTTCATGAGCGAGTTTTTCATCTAGATCATCAACCTCTCTGATCCCCTTCTTGGCCATCACCAACTTCATTAGATCACCTACATCCTTAACAAATCCCATAGCAAAATCTTCAACATTCCATGCGGGTCTATACCGATCTGACTGAAAGACAGCGTATTGTTCTTTTATTTTGATCGCTCGTTCGGAGAATTTTGATATATCCATATTTATATTGTTTTCATAAATAGATTATCACAATCGTGTTCTGAAGTCCTACTTGGATATAAAAAATCCTCCGCTTAAATTAGTGAAGTATAGAACACGGGGTCAGGTCGGGATACGGGGGT
>CAYJVQ010000075.1:0-3939 GCA_964373605.1 uncultured Gammaproteobacteria bacterium
GGAGTACGTTCAAAATATCTATGGAACGATTTTTGCTTCGTACGCTGTTTTATTGGGTGGTTATTTCTATTGCCATCGCTCAACCAATGGCTATTTTTGCACGGGAAGTCGGCTCGCAGGGAAGCGCGCCCAACGCAAATGTGAAGTCAGCAGTGTCCGACCCGAGTACGTTTATCATCAGTGAGCCAAGTGAAACCGTTGAAGAAAAAACGATTGTTGATGAGGCCGACGAGGTTACATCCAAGGATAAGGCGAGCGATGAAGTGCCATCCAATGATGCGAGCAAGAAAAAATCTTCAGGTTCGACATCAACAGAATTTGGTGAAGACGTCATTTCCAACACGAGCAGGATTTTAGTGGATATTGATGATGCGACCGGCGCCTTGGTCTATCGCTATCCTCTGACGCTTCCTGCCGGTCGCGGAGCAATGACCCCATCACTTGATCTCATTTATCATTCCCAAAACAAAAACAGCGCTTCCGAAGTCGGTTTTGGATGGTCGCTCTCCATTCCAACCATTGAGAGAGTCAATAAGCGCGGAACAGACGTGCTCTACAGCAATACAGACTTCACCTCTTCTCTTTCCGGAGAGCTCATGAAGATTTCACAAAGTGAGTACGGGGCGAAAGTGGATGATGGTTCATCTCTCATTTACGAATTTTCAGATAATGTCTGGATGGTCAAGGCGAAAGATGGCACGGCGTATACCTTTGGCGATGTAAACGTCGCTCGGCTTGCCGATCCTTCCGACAGTTCAAAAATTCATACATGGTACTTGACGACCATCAAGGACACGCGCGGAAATTTCATTACTTATCATTACAAAAAAAATGAGAGTGAAAATGCCATTTATCCGGAGTCCATAACATACGTGAACGACTCCTTTGGAAACGGACCTTTCGCCGTGACGTTTATTTCGGAAAAAAGACCGGATGTTTACACGAGTTATGCCAACGGATTTTTAACGCAGATTACCGAACGTATCAGCGAAATTTCGGTCACAACAAACGGTTCACAGCTTCGTCAGTATGTGTTTTCCTATGAGCAAGGTGAAAACGGACGCTCCATGCTCAAGGCGGTCACGGAATCATCAGAGCACGCCTCCGGCGAAACAGTGACGCTCCCTGACATGAGTTATACCTACACAAACGAACAGATCAATTTAGTGTATAACAAGCAGATGGATTATCCGAAAGTGACTTGGACAGACGCGAATGGATATGAAAATACCACGCCGTTTTCTTTGAGTGATCCCTTTGTGCGCGTGATGGACGTGAACGGCGATGGGCTGAAAGATATTGTTAAATCGTACAACATAGGCATTAACAATATCCCTTATCCTATCTTTTGGGTGCTTGTCAACAACGGTCACGGTTGGGAAATCGACACGTCTTGGACTCAACCGAAATATGCGTTTGTTGATGCAAATGGCGACACGCAAACCAATACTTTTACTTTTGGAAATGCGATGACCGTTGGAGACTGGAATGGCGATGCGTTAGATGATTTGATCATGTTTTGGACACAGGATCTTGGTAATGGAAAGGTGCAACATAAGTCTGTCGTACTTTTGAATATCGGCAACGGCTGGAAGCAGGACATGGATGTGACCGCCGACATTGCTATGTCTGAAAACGGTCAAAATCTTTATGTGTATAGCAATCCAGGTCCCAGCTCCATTATCGATCTTAATGGGGATGGTCTTCTCGATGCTCTCTTTGCGTCAAATTCGCAAACGAACGGCATTAACAACCCGCTTTTTGCTGTTTGGTACAACCAAAATGGCTCTCTTGTTTGGGATGAGAGCGTTTCCGTGCCTTGGGTGGAGTATGAATCAAACGGTACGACTGTCTCGCCTCTGTCATTGGCACCGTCTGTTTTGCCGCTCGAAATTAACGGTGACGGATTGATTGATTTTCTATATGCAAACAATTATCAGATAAACGGTATTAATTATCCGTCGTTTTGGGTATTGCTGAACACAGGGCATGGATGGGTTCAAGATAAAACTTTTAAACACCCAACCTATACGTCACTGGATGCAAACGGTTCGCCAGTCGCACAGTATTTCGGCACATCGAGCCAGTTTAAAGTTATGGATATCAATGGGGATCAGTTAAGCGACCTGGTGAGTTTTTATAAATCTGGTTACAACATCAATCAAACAATAGTTCTTATCAACACCGGTCATGGGTGGATCCAAGACGATTCTTTGCTTGAGGTTGGAGAATACGAGTACATCGATATAAATGGTGACAGTCAAACAGGATTTCCAGATACAGGAGGATCAGCGTCTCTCTTTTTTGACGTAAACGGAGATGGATTGGATGATATTTTGAATGCCGAATTCTATCAGACCGGCGGGAAATACTTTACGAGAAATTGGTACATGGAAAATTTGGGTTCTACGGGAAATCTTTTGGATACGGTTGCTCTGCCACAAGGCAGTTCGCACGCTTTCACTTATCAATCCACGATCAAATATACGGACGATGACGGGAAGCTTCTCAATGCAGATTTGCCATCTTCCTATAACACGCTCAAATCCATCACAAGCGATGATGGGCTCGGAGCAAAGGCGACAACAACGTATGAATATGCCGATGGTTCTTATTACTATGCGGATCCGTATCATCGTCGATTTGCCGGTTTTGGCGTGATAACAAAAACAGATCCGCTTGGGCAGAAAACAACGAGCTATTACCACCAAGGCAATGGATTGCAAACAGGTGAGTCGGGGAGCGATGAGAAAGACGGAAGTATGATTGGCAAAGAGTATAGAGAGGAAGTCTCTGCCAGCGACGGGACGTTGTTTTCAAGATCGGATACAAAATGGATTACCACAGACCTTGGCAATGAACGTGATCGTGTGGTTCAAACAGCCAGTACAAAGATGCTTTATGATACGAACGGTAACCATACGGATACCGGCTGGTCATTTGTCTACAATAAAGACAACGGCAATCTCATGGAGAAGGTGGAACATGGCGAAGTGATTGCCTCTGGCGATGGGTCGTTTGTGGACAAGCTGAAGGACAAACGCATGACGGATACCACCTATGCCGCGGATGATACAGGAGTGATCGTTGGCCTTCCCTCAAGTGTTACGATCAGAGACGTGGACGGTTCAACCGTACACGAGAGCACTTTATTGTATGACAATCTCCCTTTTGGAGAGGTGAGTATTGGAAACGTTCCATCGTTCGAGTTGTGGATTGACGAAGCGTCTTCCTCAAAAATGTTTTCTACGTATGACGACTACGGCAACGTGCTCACGCAAACCGATGGAAAGGGAAACATCACCACGAACGTTTACGATGCGTCCCATCTCTACGCCACAAGTATTACAAACGCCCTTGGACAGAAAAAAACGATCGAGACGGATTTTGCCATTGGGAAACCGACGCGCGTCATTGAGATGAGTGGGACGATTACAGAGATGGATTACGACGGATTTGGGCGGCCAACCGAAGAGCGTCGTTCCGGCGATAGCGATGTTGCCACACTTTTGACAACGCAAACGTGGAAGTACGATGACGCGTCTTTTCCGCGTTCCATTACGCATCGCACCTTTCTGGATACTTCCATCTATAAAGAAGAAATTCGTTATCTTGATGGTTTTGATCGTGTGATTAAAATCAAGACATTGAACGAAGATGCCACCGGCTACATGGAGACACAAACAACCTATGATGCACTGGGAAGGGTCGCGACCCAGACACTTCCAGCCGTGTCCGCAACGAGTGATCTTAGCGAATCCTATCTTTATGACGCGCTCGGTCGGGTGATCTCTGTCACCAATATTCTTGGGACAACTACGACCACGTATGACGGTTTCACGAAAACCGTGGTTGACCCAATGGGGAATAAAAAAGCGTATGTGACAGACGCTCTTGGCAGACTGACTTCCGTTGTTGAGTTTATAGGCGATATTGCCT
>CAYJVQ010000076.1:0-3916 GCA_964373605.1 uncultured Gammaproteobacteria bacterium
GTCTCTTCAGGATGACAACAGGGAAACTCGCTATGGGTTCATAGCGAGCTATTTTACTTCGAACAGACAACCAAGTCAACCGTGATATAATGCCGTGTGCACGTGTATCCGTTACCGGGTAACGGATTTACACTTCTCTTATGCATCTCGAACGCCTGGAAATTCAAGGATTTAAAACGTTTGCAAAAAAAACCGTTCTCACGTTTTTGCCCCCGAAAGAAAAACGATTCCCTGTAACCGCGATTGTCGGTCCAAACGGATCTGGAAAATCCAACAGTGCGGACGCGATTCGCTGGGTGTTGGGCGAACAGAGTTTAAAATTGTTGCGCGGCAAACAATCGGATGACGTGATTTTTTCGGGTTCGCAGGGAAAAGGGCGCGCCGGTTTTGCGGAAGTTTCGATCACCCTCAACAATGAAGATGGCTTGATGCCGATCGATTATCGCCGCGTGGCCATCACTCGCCGGTTGTACCGCGACGGAACATCTCAATACCTGCTCAACGAAGCAACCGTCCGCCTCGCCGACATCCAGCTCCTGCTTGCGCAATCCAACATTGGACAGCGTTCCTACTCGGTCATCGGCCAAGGAATGGTTGACCATATTTTAGTCGCCACAGCGGAGGAGAGAAAATCGTTTTTCGACGATGCGACAGGCGTCAAACAGTTTCAAATCAAGCGACATGAGTCTCTGCTCAAACTCAAACGAACGCTTGATAATTTGGCGGACGTGGAGATGGTCCTGAAAGAAATTGAACCGCGCATGCGATCGCTCAAACGGCAAGTCTCGCGCCTTGAACAACGCGAGGAGGTGGAGCGTGAACTGCGCGAACAGGAAAAACACTATTACGGTTCGCTTTGGTGGCAACTGGCGGATCGTCGCGCACAAACAGATAACTCTTTGGTTGCGGTGGAAAAAAAAATTCAGCATCTGCAAAAAGAGCTGAATGCCCTCGAAGAAAAAACCAAAGCCGTTGAGACGGCAGACAGGCGAGATGAGGGATTGATCTCCCTTCAAAAAACGTATCGAGAACTCCAAAAAAAACGCGACGAAATGCGGCGCAAACAGTTTGAAACGGAAAAAAGCATTGAACTTGAAAAAGTGAAGGCGCAATCCAACTGGGCGCCGCTCCCGCTTTCTCAAATCATCGAAGAAATCAAAGAGGTTGTGGCAGGACTCAAGGGTCTCAAAAATCTTGATCCTATCGAAGAACTCCACCGCGCCATCGAAACGCTTCTGCGTCGATCAAGCGAGCTTTCAAAACGTTTGGAGCGCCCCAATCCTGAAGATATCAAACCGGATCATGGGCTCACAAAAAATCTGAAAAACCTCAAAACGGAAGAACGAGAGATCGAAAATCAGTTGAAACAATTGGAAGACCGTATCGACTCCTACGCGGTCACGGAACAAAAAGTCCGCACGGATTTGATCGAAACCCAACGCGCGCTTCGCACGAAACAACAAAATCTGCGCGAGCGGGAACAAGAAAAAAACGGCTATGATATCGAGCGGGCTCGGCTGGAAGAACGGACGCAAGCTCTGCAACGCGAGATGGATGAGTTTATGAAGACGGAGGGGAAAAAAGTGAGAGAACGAAGAGAAGAAAAAAAAGGGATAGACACAGAAAATCTGTATGCCGAAATCCAACGCCTTCGTTATAGACTGGAACTCATCGGCGGAATCGAACCGGAAATCATCAAAGAGTTCGAAGAGACAAAACAACGTTTCGATTTTTTGGACGGACAAGTTTTGGATTTACAAAAGGCGATTCGATCAACGGAAAAAATTATCCATGAACTGGATGAAAAAATCGAAAAACAATCACATAAAATTTTCAACGAGATCAACCATCGCTTTCAGCACTATTTTAAAATTCTCTTTGGAGGCGGATCGTGCGAACTCGTGAGAGTCAAAACCGTGGAGACAGCAGAGGAAACAGATGGACAAAAGGAGGCACAAGAAGGCATCGATATCCAAGCCACGCCTCCGGGCAAACGCTTGAAAGCGCTCAATCTTCTTTCCGGCGGCGAACGCGCGCTGACCTCCATCGCTCTGCTCTCGGCAATCATGGATGTGAATCCTTCTCCGTTTGTCGTGCTTGATGAGGTGGACGCGGCACTCGACGAAGCAAACACCCTTCGCTTCGCGTCCATCTTGGATGAACTCGCGCAGAAAAGTCAATTCATTATCATCACCCATAACCGCGCGACCATGGAAAAAGCGGATGTGCTTTATGGAGTCACCATGGGAGATGAGGGGATTTCGAATTTGCTGAGTGTTCATCTAGAAGACATGGTTGAAAAATAAATCGGCACAGCAAGAAAAAACAGGCGAAAGCCTGTCAAGAAAAAAGAGGCGCGATGGGATAGCTGATGCACAAAGCGGCAAGAGCCGCGTACACAAGAACGAGAGCAAGGATCATGACCCTGTCTGAAAACTTCTGTTCGCTCTCGACCTCTGTGAGTATGCGGACGCCGAAAACCATGGCAATGAAAAATCCAATGCCCAGCAACAAAGACAGAATCTTGGCCAGGCAAACAAAGATGATCATTCCACTCCCTCCAACAGCCAGGACGATTTTACACAACGTACGAGAAAAAACAATACCCCTTTCACACCTCTTGCGCCCTGTTGACAAAAAGCATGCCATTTTGTACGATCACGACATTATCCCTATCAAAAACGTGACTTTTTTTCTCTCTATGCTTACGATCCGATTTTCTCGTGTTGGAAAAAAAAAGGCGCCGGTGTACCGCATCGTCGTCATGCCAAAACACAAAGATCCATGGGCGCCGTCCACGGAAATTCTGGGGCATTATAATCCGCGTCAGAAACCCAAAGAATTCGTTGCCAATATTGAGCGTGTAAAGTACTGGCTCTCCAAGGGAGCGGAGGCGAGCGATTCTGTTTGGAATCTTCTGGTGGAACAAAAAATTGTCGAGGGCAAAAAACGCTCAACAACGAACATCAGCAAAAGACATGGGGTTAAACTTGAAAAAAAGGCGACGGAAGCAAAATCAAAGTGAACCTGCTGGCAAAAATGGCTTACTCGTCAGAGCCTTGAGATGGGCTCTTTTTTTGTTGGCGCGCATGCTCGGTTCGCCACGCTTTAATTTTTTTGTGATCCCCGCTCAAAAGCACAGACGGTACTTTCCACTTTTTGTAAACTTCCGGTTTTGTATACTGCGGATATTCGAGTGAGCCTTTTTTATCATGCGATTCGCTCTCAAGCGATTCTTTTGAACCCAAAACTCCCGGCATCATGCGTGCGATCGCATCCATCATCACCGTCGCAGGCAGCTCTCCGCCGGTGAGCACATAATTTCCGATCGAAATCACTTCGTCCGCCATGTATTCTTCCACGCGATGATCAACACCTTCGTAGCGTCCGCATAAAAAAATCAATTGATCGTATTTTGCAAGACGCCTCGCGTCCTTTTGTGTAAATAATTTTCCGTTCGCGGCCGTGAGGATCACTCGCACGCGGGGTCTGGAGACCCCGCCTCTTTTTTTCTTTGTCAACTCTGCCACGGCTCTTTCAAACGGTTCCACTTTCATGAGCATCCCCGGTCCTCCACCATAAGGCGTGTCGTCGACCTTGTGATGACGATCCGTTGACCAGTCGCGCAAATTATGCACCTTGATCTCAATCAATTTATTTTTCTGCGCCCGACCCAAAATCGACGCCTGTGCATACGGCGTGATTATTTCCGGAAAAATGGTTACAACATCAAAGCGACGTAATTGACGAATGGACATACAAAAAACCAGCCACCGTTATGGTAAGAGACTGCTCTCAAAACTCGATGAGATGTCGGTCGCGGGGTGAGAGACCTACGAAAAAAAAGGCAAATGTAACTTTGGTCAGAGAGAACCAACCCCAGCCCACACGAAAAGTTTTGTAAAACAAATTAGAT
>CAYJVQ010000077.1:0-3886 GCA_964373605.1 uncultured Gammaproteobacteria bacterium
TTCGTCATCCGTAACCCGGTAACGGAAATCCGTTACCGGGTTACGGATGACGAAGACCCCGCTTCCTTTATGAAATTTTAATGCGTTTTGCTGCCAGTCCGGACGGCCATTTTTTGAGAATGCCACGCTTTGCTCCATAGTGTTGAATCACGGATTCCGCGTTGAGTGTGCCGACGGCAACAGCATAATGGATGTTTTGAGATTTTATAAATCCTGCGACAAATCCGGAACCAAACGCGTCGCCGGCGCCAGTTCGCGAGATCGCTTTTGCACCGGTTGTGCCTGCGTGCGCCATCCATTTATCTCGCCAAACAGATGAACCGTTTGTCCCGTCTGTGATGAGTCGAATTTTTCCATCACTGTGAAGCGACTTGAAGATCGGACCCACCTGTTTTTTGCCAGAAAACAATTTTGCTTCCTCGAGATTCATAAGAAGGATATCCACCAGTGGTAACAACGCGACGAACGATTTCATCCCGCCTTTTAGTTCACCCTTACCGGGATTCCAGGCAACCTTAACGTTGCATCGGTGCGCGTTTTCAATCACCTTTTTTGACAGAGCCAAGTTTCCGCCAAGAGAGGTGAGATAAATCCATTTCGTTTGTTCGCATCCGCCCCAATGAATATCTTTTTGTTCAAACTGTGAGGAGACTCCACGGAACGTCAAAATGGTTCGTTCGCCATCTGTCATGGTGAGTAAAACCGAATAACCGGTTTGCCCGCCTCTCACCATGCGTACAAAATGCGTGCTCACTCCAAATGCACTCAGATCATCAATCACGTCTTTTCCGGTTGAATCGTCTCCAATGCGCGTCATGGTGGCCGTCTGGAAACCAAGAGAAGCAAATGTGGCGGCGGCGTTTGTGGCGCCTCCTCCTATTGTCAGGACGAGTTTATCAATATCAATTTTGCTCCCGAGCGCCACGCATTCACCTGCGCCCGTTGGAAATTTGCGTGATTTAAGCGCGATGAATTTGTCAGAGACGAGGCAAACGTCGCGAGTCGCAGAGCCGATAGTGATGACGTCAAACATATGAGGGAATTATAGCTTTCTGTCATTGTGAGCGCCAGCGAAGAGTCTGTTGAGATTTTTTGTTGACCGACTCCGCCGGTCTTTTCAGGCAGACAAGAGGGAGCGTAAGACAAACGGTAGGATCCCGCCGTGACGGAAATAATCCAGTTCCACGGAAGAATCCATGCGGCACAACGTCGTAAACGATTTTGTTGTACCGTCTGCTGTTGTTGCCGTGATGGTGAGGTGTTGTCCCGGGATGAGTGACGCATCAAGAGGGATGTCAAATATTTCTGTGCCAGTCAAACCGTGAGTTTCCAGTGTTTCGTTTTGTAAAAATTGGAGCGGCAAAATTCCCATCCCGATCAGGTTACTGCGGTGAATGCGCTCAACCGTTTCAAACAAGACCGCCCTGACTCCAAGCAAAGCCGGGCCTTTTGCCGCCCAATCACGGGAGGAACCCATGCCGTAATCTTTTCCCGCAATAACCATGAGGGGAGTTTGTTCGTCGCGGTAACGCATGGCCGCATCATAAAGACTCATCTGTTCTTGGTTTGGCAGATAAACGGTTATTCCTCCTTCCGTTTCAGGCGCGAGGAGATTTTTCAGATGGATATTTGCAAACGTTCCACGCATCATGATCTCATGATTTCCGCGTCGTGAGCCGTACGAATTGAAATCCTTGGGTTCAATTTGATGTGCGCGAAGATATTCGGCGGTTGGTCCTGACCTCGCGATATTTCCGGCAGGAGAGATGTGATCCGTTGTGACCGAGTCTCCCAGTCGTACCAGCACGCGCGCACCACGAATGGTTTGGATGGGTTTTGGTTGCGGTTCAATGTTTTCTAAAAATGTCGGAAGTCGGATATAGGTTGAATCTTTTTTCCATGCGTAACGATTTCCCTCCAAAACAGGAAGAGCACTCCATGTTTGGTTTCCATCAAAGACGTTTGCGTATTGGGATCGGTATAACTGGGGTTTGAGCACTTCGTGCGTCACAGATTGAATCTCACTGGCTTTTGGCCAGATATCTGTGAGGAACACCGGAACTCCATGAGAATCATGGCCGATTGGTTCGGTGGTCAGATCAATATCCACACGTCCGGCAAGCGCGTAGGCAACCACAAGCGGTGGGGAGGCAAGAAAATTTGCGCGCGTGAGCGGATGTACTCGTCCTTCAAAATTTCTATTTCCCGAAAGCACAGAAGCCGTGATGAGTTTATTTTGTTCAACCATCTGAACGAATGATTCGTCGATGGGTCCGCTGTTGCCGATACAGGTCGTACATCCAAAACCAACAATATGGAACCCGAGCGTTTCAAGTTCTTGAAGGAGTCCCGCGCGTTCTAAGTACGATTGAACCACTTTGGATCCCGGTGCGAGCGATGTTTTTGTATACGTTGGGACACGCAAACCTCGCTTGATCGCGTTTCTGGCCAGCAGTCCTGCCGCGAGCATCACACTTGGATTTGATGTGTTTGTACAAGACGTGATCGCGGCAATGAGGACAGAGCCGTGACCGATACCCGCATTGTTTTTTTGTGTCATCTCGAGCGGTTTCTTTGTTATCTCAAGCGACTGGCCGGAATCGAGAGATCCAGACGGAATGACAACATTTTCGTTCAAAAATTTATGGAACACTTTTTTCAGTTCTTTCAGACCCACGCGATCTTGCGGTCTTGTTGGTCCGGCAACAGATGGTTCGATTTCAGAAAGATTGATTTCAAGCGTTTCAGAGTAAACAGGTTGTGCAAAATTTTTACTCACGAAGAGGTTTTGCGCCCGCAAATATCTTTCCGCTAAGTGCACCTGTTCGATATCACGCCCCGTATTTACCAAATAACGAATCGTTTCCGCATCCGACGGGAAAAAACCGATCGTTGCTCCATACTCCGGTGCCATGTTGGCAATCGTGGCGCGGTCGGCAAGGGAAAGCGATGCCACGGCCGAGCCGAAAAATTCAACAAATCGTTCAACGACGCCATGAGTGCGCAAACGCTCCGTGATGGTGAGCACAAGATCGGTTGCCGTCACTCCATCCTTGAGCGCTCCATCGAGTCGTACGCCGACGACACGGGGAATCAAGATGAAAACCGGTTGTCCAAGCATCGCCGCTTCCGCTTCAATTCCACCGACACCCCAACCCAGAACACTCAGACCGTTCACCATGGTCGTGTGCGAATCTGTGCCAACCAGTGTGTCCGGGAAAATGATGCCGTTGCGCGTGGCAACAACGCTGGCGAGATATTCTAAATTGACTTGATGAACAATTCCGGTTTCCGGCGGCACCACGCGAAATCGATCAAACGCTTTTTGCCCCCATCGCAGAAATTCATACCGCTCACGATTACGTTCGAATTCCCGACGCGTGTTAAACGCAAGGGCATCTCCTGTGCCATAGGCATCAACCTGAACCGAATGGTCGATGACCAGATCGACAGGCACGAGTGGATTGATGCGTTTTGGATCGCCACCGAGCGTCACCATTGCCTCGCGCAGTGCAGCCAAATCAACAATCGCCGGCACGCCCGTAAAGTCCTGCATGAGCACACGAGAAGGCGCAAAAGGAATTTCCTGATCGTGCAGTGAGTCATCACCCCACTGCGATTTGATACGTTCTGCCATGACTTGGTGTCCATTTCGAAGCAGATTTTCAATGAGAATGCGGATGGAATAGGGAAGATGAGAAACATCCCCAATGGTGGGGTATCGGTATTCGCTTGTTTCGGTTTTGAGGAGATTCATACTGTGCCACATGCTACCAATCGCTTGACTTTTTGGCTATTTTTGGGGTCGTTGGGTCAGATCTTCGTAATCCGTAACCCGGTAACGGAAATCCGTTACCGGGTTACGGATTACGAAGATCTGACCCCG
>CAYJVQ010000078.1:0-3735 GCA_964373605.1 uncultured Gammaproteobacteria bacterium
GATAGGCCGGTCTCGATTTTTTACTTTCTATGTTAGTCTTTTTATGGTAGAGGCATTGTTTAATTTGCCTAAAATGTCTTCGTAATTCCCCAACGTGGTCAATTAAAAGTTCTTTGTCAACAATTCTTAGAAACTTTTGAAGTCTTTCAACCGGATTATAAAACTGTTCAATTTCATCTTTGAAAAACCAATTTAGTACCATTATTTGGTTGATGATTTTTTGATTCTTAATAAATTTAATTGTTTCCCGCCCATTCTTTTTTTTAATCTATTTGCGTTTTTTACCAGTTGTTTATCGCTTGAATTGGTGTTTTCTGGATAACTGAATTTGATGTCATTATTTTTGTTACGTCCAAAAACATGAAGATGGAAATGTGGAACATCTTGGAAAACACCATTTACTTCCATAATCATGGAACCATCAAAGCCAAACTCTTTCTCAATTGCACCGGCGAGCATTTTTGCGATTTCCATGACACGTTTACCAGTCTCTGAATCAAGCGAGTGAATGTCTGGAACATCTTTTTTTGGAATAATTAGTGTATGACCATCAGAAATTGGATCAAAATCTAAGACAGCAATCACGAGCTCATCTTCATAAATAATGCGAGCCGGTGCTTCATGTTTGGCTATCTGGCAAAAAACGCAATCTTTCATATTTTAGTGAAAGTTTAAACTTTTGTTTTATATAAGGCAAAAAATTAATGGCGTACAACGCCCGGCGGCTAGACGAAGTGGCTCCGATGAGCGAAGCGAAGTCGGAGACATTTCGTCTAGCCGACTGTTGTGCGATGTGTCGCGCAAGCGACCAGAGCACAACAGGCGGGAACCGCCGGGCGTTGTGCAAAATGGAGCCGCGCGACATTTTGCACAACTAGCTGATATCTGAACACCTTACGCATAAGGCACTCAATGGTGTCCTTATCTGCTGTGGATAAAAGACCTCTGAAAAATTCGACTTTGGAGTTTTTCTGCTCATTGAATTTTGTGTCTTTCTTTCAATTCATCAAGTTTGCCGCTTATCAAAAATTGCCTTTCCTCTTCTTTATCGAGCTGAAAATTTGTTGATGTTGCATCTGTGTACTTGGCAACGGTCATTCCGTGCAAGTTTGCTTCTTCCGGTGTGAGTGGCTGATGCAACTCTTGAAAAATCATTTGGCACACGCGTTCGCCGGGGTAAATCCTGACAACTTGATCGCCGGCTTCGTTTTTCATCGGGAAAATGAGATGGCCCTTGTAACCCGTGTCAATGATGCCTGAAAGCGATAAATCAATTCCGCGACGATTGGTGGATGTGCGTGGGAATAAGATCGCCATCAAATTCATGGCGTTCATTTCAATGCGTTCGAGCGAGGTGCCGATGACGAATTCGTTTGGGAGCAGATCGAAATACTGTCCGGGTTGAAGTTGAACTTCATCAAACTGTTCTCGATGCGTATCAACGTCGTCGATGGCGACTTTGATGGCGCGCCGGCCTTTTTCATCCAGTGTCCAGTTTCTTGGAATCAAAAATTTGTACCCAAGACGCAGATCAATAGCGTGCGGTTGCAGTTGAAATTTATCGATGTCGGGTGAAAAACAAATACCCCCGGATGCAAGGGCGGACAAGATTTCTTTTTTTGTGAGAACAGACATACTTAAACTTCAACCTTGATTCCGGGACCGATCGTTGATGTAATCGTCGCACTCTTTATGAAAATTCCTTTGGATGCAGATGGTTTCAAGCGTTTCACGGCGTCGAGCAGGGCTTTCAAATTTTCCTTGAGCTGTTCCTCTTTAAAAGAAGCGCGGCCGAAAATTTGGTGAATGTTTCCTGTGGCGTCATTTCTGAAGCTCTGTTTTCCGGCTTTTTGTTCGCTGACCATTTTCCCGATGTTTGGACCGACCGTATCTGTTTTTGGGTTTGGCATCAGTCCGCGCGGTCCGAGAAGTTTCGCGAGTTTGGCCAATTTTGGCATCATCGCAGGAGTGGCGACGGCAACGTCGAAATCGATCTGGCCTTTTTGTCCGATTTTTTCAATAAGCTCTTCACCGCCAATCATATCTGCGCCGGCTTGTGCGGCCTCGCTTTCTTTTGAGGCTTCTACAAAGGCGACGACGCGTTTGGATTTTCCGACTCCATGAGGCAGAGCGATGGTTCCACGAACCTGTTGATCTGATTTACCGGGATCAATGCCAAGACGCATATGCAACTCGATGGTTTCATCGTACTTGGCTGATGCGGTTTTTTTGACAAGAGTGACCGCTTCGTCCATGGAATAAATTTTCGTTTTTTCAACAAGTTTTTGCGCTTCCTGAAAGCGTTTGCTTGACATAATTTTTTTGTGGTTCAAACGTCCAAACGGACTCCCACTATTTTACTTCCACTCCCATCTGTCTTGCTGTTCCCGCCACAATTTTCATGGCCTGTTCCACGTCGTTGGTGTTCAAATCCGGTAATTTTTTTTCCGCGATTTCTCTCAATTGCGTTTTCGTGATAGATCCGACTTTCTCTGTGAGAGATTTTCCGGATCCCTTGCTGATGCCGGCAGATTTTTTGATCATGTCTGATGCCGGAGCGGTTTTCATGATAAAATCAAACGTCCGATCTTCGTAGACGTTGATGATCACCGGAACGGTTTCCCCGCGTCGATCTTGGCTTGCCTGATTGAATTGGTTGACGAATTCACCAATCGGCAAACCATGCTGACCAAGCGCCGGACCGACCGGTGGGGCAGGAGTGGCCGCGCCACCTGGGATTTGGAGTTTAATTTGTGTCTTCAGTTTCTTTGCCATAGCGTTTGTGAGCTGATTTTAGCGTGCGAGGACTATAGTCTAAATTTTTTTGACTTGCAAGAAATCAAGTTCGACAGGGGTTTCGCGACCGAATAGCGAAACGAGCACCTTGATTTTTCCGCGTTCCCGATCAACATCCGCCACCTTTCCTTCCTGACCCTTAAACGGTCCATCGGTAATGGCGACAGGGGATCCTTTTTCCACATCAAGGGTATATTCAGGTTCATCAACTCCCATGCGTTTTTGCAATGAATCCATTTCTTCTTTCGCGATCGGCGTTGGAATGGTTCCGGTTCCGATAAAACCCGTCACGTTTGGGGTGTTGCGTACGACGTACCAGGAATCATCCGTGACGATCATTTCCACAAGCACATATCCGGGAAAAATTTTTTCTTCAATCGTGCGGCGCTTGCCGTTTTTGATTTTTATTTTTTTCTCTTTGGGAACCAAGACATTGAAGATTTTGTCCTCCATGTCCATCGTTTCAATGCGTTGGCCCAGATTTTCCGACACGTTTTCTTCATAACCGGAGTAGGTATGAATCGCGTACCAACGCCGGCCTAAATTCGCTGTCTGTTTTGCCATAGGGAAGAGCGTTAAGACGTGAGTTCGATCAATATTTCCAAACCAAGATTCAAGAGCCAGTCCAGTCCGCCAAAAAACGCGGCAATGGCGATGGAGAGGACAATCACCACGATCGTATAGGTGGTGGTGTCCTTTTTCGACGGCCAAGTCACTTTGCGCATTTCTTCTTTTGACTCGCGCAAATAGCGAAAGAACCATTTGAAGGGTTTTGTGATTCCGGCGACGCTTTCCATAATTTGGGTTTTTTAAAAGACCCTTTCGGGCCATCTGTGGATGACAATACTACACATTCGTTTTTTTGGCAATAGGCGTAAAGAGGATGGAGACGTGTTGACATGTCTTCGGGCCAACGGACTGTCGCCGTTGTTCCCTGCG
>CAYJVQ010000079.1:0-3672 GCA_964373605.1 uncultured Gammaproteobacteria bacterium
GCATGATCGAAAGACCTCGCTCCTTGTTTTGCTTTTGCGATCGTTCATCTTGGCAATAGACAATGAGACCTGTGGGAATGTGCGTAATGCGAATGGCGGAATAAGTTGTGTTGACGCTCTGTCCGCCAGCTCCGGTCGAAGTGGTCGCCTCGATCACCAGATCTTTGGGATTGATTTTCAAATCCACCTCTTCGGCTTCCGGCAAAATGGCGACGGTCACGGTTGATGTATGGACGCGGCCTTGTTTTTCGGTTTCCGGCACGCGCTGAACACGATGAACACCGCTTTCATATTTCAAATGGCTGTAAACATTTTTTCCGGAGATCGAGGCGATCACCTCTTTAAATCCTCCCACCTCGTTTCGATTTGAAGAGATGAGTTCGGTTTTCCATCCTTGTTTTTCAGCATACAAAGTGTATGCGCGCATCAGTTCTCCGGCAAATAAGGAAGATTCGTCTCCACCCGCACCGGCACGAATTTCCAAGATGATATTTTTTTTGTCCATGGGGTCGGATGGAACGAGCGCGGCCATCAGTTCTTTTTCGAGCGCCGGGAGCTGTGCTTCAAGGGTATTGATTTCCGTTTGAGCGAGTTCTTTCATCTGTGAGTCGTCCGTTTCCGCAAGGGTGGCTTTTGCGCTTTGGAGATTCGATTGTGCTTTTTCATATCGATCCGCGATCGCCATGATTTCGCGCAAATCCGCATATTCGGTATTGATTTCACGCAATTTTTTCGTATTGCCAAACACGCTCGGATCACTCAGTTGTGATTCGAGCCATGCAAAGCGTTCTTTGGTTGATTTCAGTCGTTCAAAGAGGGACATTATGTTTCTTTTTTGACTTGTTTGTCCTTCTTCTGTGCCGCGCGCTTTGTGCGCTTCACTTTCTTTCCCGTTTGTTCGGTGGTTTTCGCCGCGGCGCGTGTCTTATATTTTTCGACTCGGCGGGCTGTATCAATGATTTTTTGCTCGCCCGTAAAAAATGGATGGCATTTTGCGCAGAGTTCAACCTGAATTTCTTGAGAGGTGGAACCGATTTCATAGGTCGATCCACACGCGCAAGTGATTTTAGCTTTTTCAAAGAATGGTGGGTGAATGTCTTTCTTCATATGGAGAGGCACGGTATCATAGATGCAGAATGAATTTACGACCAAAGTATAATAAATGCAAAGAAATAGTCAAGTAACATCGGAGTCGCAGGGTCAGATATCTATCATCCGTAACCCGGTAACGGATGATAGATGTTTGGCCACGAGATAATTCATAATAATCATTAACGAAATACATTATGGAAACACCATGCAAAGTATGTGGAGGCGCACATACAACGGGAGCGTGTACTGAAAAGCCCGGACCGGATTCCATCGGTCAACAAATCGAAGAGGGATTCAAAGCTTTAGGTGGAGGCATCAAAGAAGCGGCTTATGCAAAAGTGGTTGAATATGACCAAAGGATACGAGCCGCTCAAGAAGGAACACCGCTAAAAGCAGGGGATACGGCTACAAACTTACTTTCTGATTTCAAACGTTTCGCTGGACAAGCATGGTCGAAAAATTTTGATATGGCACAATATCGAAACGAAAAACTAGGTGGTAGTGAGACCACACAATCCATCGCTGAAGCAGAGACAACAGGCGGTGCAGAAACGTCAGAACAGATTGATTTAGAAAGAGCCAACTCATTCATCCTAAAGCTGGCAGAAGCGTCCAATCTCGGCGACGATGAGGCTGTAGATGCAATGGTAAAACAGATTACCATACTTGAAACAGACAATAATTTTCCTGAGTTTTTTGCGGCTTTGGATCCAGAGCAATATCATCAGCAAACAAAGTTTCTTGATGAAAAAAGCAAGCAACGATTAGTGGCGGCTCTCGACCGGTACCTGAAGGAAAAAAACCAAAAATAAAAAAGGGGTCGCAGTGTCAGACATCTATCATCCGTTACCGGGTTACGGATGATAGATGTTTGACCCCGATGGATTCCATCCATGAAAACTTCCTTGTTTGATTATCACTTACCAGAAGGGCAGATTGCCCAACACTCCGTTGAACCTCGAGATTTTTCTCGACTGATGGTTTTGGATAGAAAGACGGGCGCATGGCAACACAAGCAATTTTTTCAAATAGGGCAAGAGCTCAACGCAGAAGATGTGCTTGTGTTTAATGATACAAAAGTTTTTCGCGCAAGATTGAGAACATCAGATCATATCGAGATTTTTTTGTTGCGCGCCGTGGATGGACAAAGTTGGGAAACGCTCTTGCGACCCGGCAGGAAAATAAAAGTTGGAAATCGAATGTTGATCAATCATGGGTTGATTGGGAAGGTGAAAGAAAAACGTCCGGATGGCATCGTTGTGATTGAATTTGATCGATTTCCGGAGCAGGTGATTGAGTTTGCCAATACGCACGGCGAGATTCCGGTTCCGCCGTATATCAAAAAACAACCCGACGTTCTTGAAAAATATCAAACGGTTTATGCAAAACAAACGGGTTCTGTTGCCGCACCCACGGCCGGCTTTCATTTTACAAAACGGCTCATGGGTGAACTGAAAGAAAAAGGCATACCGTTTGAATTTGTCACCCTTCATGTTGGAATCGGAACGTTTCGACCCATGAAATCAAAAACGGTCGAAGAGCATGAAATGCACAGCGAATGGGTGTCTGTGAGTCAACAAACAGCAGAGAGAATCAATCAAGCAAAGAAAAAAGGAAAACGTATCGTGGCGGTCGGAACGACGGCTGTGCGTACGCTTGAGGGAATCGTACAGCACAACAGCAAATTATTTCCCGAGCCCGTCAAAGGGCTTACGGGCTTTACGGGCGGCATCAACGTGTTTATCAAACCAGGTTTTGAATTTAAGGTGATTGACGGGCTCATCACAAACTTTCATCTTCCAAAATCAACTTTGCTTGTTTTGGTGAGCGCGTTTGCCGGTCGGGAACACCTTTTGACCGCGTACGAAGAAGCGATCAAAGAAGGATATCGTTTTTTTTCGTTCGGCGACGCGATGTTTCTGCGTTAGCGTTCGATCACGTAATTCAAATTCACATGTAATTTTATGGTGGTTTCACCCGTTTCGATCGTTGGTGGAATCGGTGGATTTCCAGATTCGTCATCTCCTTTCATCGAGTAACCCATATAAGACGGAGCATCTTCTCTCCATTCGTTATATCCCGCGAACGCGCCAAGATTGATTCCCAACTGTTTTGCGACTATTTCGGCTTTTTTGGTTGCATCATCAATCGCTTTCAGTCGGGCCGCATCAAGAGCAGAAGAGTCATCTTGCAAAGAGAAGTTTGGTCCTGAAATATTCGTCGCTCCACTTCGTCCAAGCAGAGCAAACACATCCGATATTTTTTCCAGATTTCGCAAAGTGAGATTCACATTCTGGCTGATAGTCCATGCGATCGAATTGTAGGTGCCGCTCTCTTTATCGTATGTTTGATTTTCGTAAGAACTGTAACCGGTCGTTTGAATGTCTTTGCGATCTATGCCCGCACTCACAAGCTTTTCAATAAGGGCGTTCATCTGTTTACTATTTTCGGTTTGTGCATTCTCCAGTTGAAGTTTTTTTGTCTCAAGAGAAAACGTGATGACGGACGTGTCAGGTTTGACTTGCACGACGCCGATTCCTTCGATTCCAATGGAGGACTCATAAAGAGGAGATGGTTTTC
>CAYJVQ010000080.1:0-3632 GCA_964373605.1 uncultured Gammaproteobacteria bacterium
AGCCTTGTTCGCGTAATGGATCGTCTTCCCAGTGTTTGCGCACTTCCGTAATTTCATACGCGCTGTCTTCGACGACATCATGCAGTAATCCCGCCGCGACCACATGAATGTGCAGTCTCATTTCTCCGAGTCGATGAGCGACCGCAATCGGATGGTTGATAAACGGTTCGCCCGTTAATCGTGTTTTTCCCTGATGTGCCTCTGCGGCGAGAGCATAAGCTCGTTTGAGTAAATCCAAATCCGGATTCGCATAATGCGATTTGATGAAGAATTCCAGCTGTTCGTAGGTGTAGGTGTATTCCGGCATAAAAGATGCACGCCTCATCACCATACCGCCGCGGAATTGGACTGTAAAGAGCGAAAGTGCTACACTCGAACATGAAAATATGTCAGAACAAGCACCGGATATGCCACCTCAAGACGATCCAAACCCATCTCAAGTTATTCTGAATAAAGATGGGAAAATCATTGTTTACGGCGGAGCCGCAGCCGAACAGTTGCGCGAGTCTGACAAAAAGAAAATTCAGAGAGACATGGAGCGCGGTCAATTTGAGCTTGGCGAGCGGATGGCAAGAAAACAAGTTGAGCTTGACGAGCGAACAGCAAGAAAACAATTTGAGCTTGGCGAGCAAATGGCAAGAGCGCAAATAGCAAGCGAGGAAGAAGCGGCTCGCGTTGCCGCGCGGCTGAAAAAACCGCGGGTTCATCTGAAAGTCGTGAGGCCGGAACCGGAATCAAAATTCAAAAAAGCGGGGTTGAAAGGGCTGGAAATTGGTGCAGATGCAACCATGACAGGAATCGGAAAGCTCGCAAATGCCTTCTCAAACAAGTGGGATGGTTTTTGGGCAGATATTGAAAAGCGAGGCGATGCCATTTTGAAGCCTTTTCAGACAAAAATGAAAATAGCCCCGTGGGCGTTAGTTTTTTTGACCCCCTTTGTCGGTTTAGGAGCGTCGCTTGCAGGTTTCGGAGTGTTTTTTGGAAATAAAGCGTTGCTGAAACCTACTGAAAAACCGCTTGAAGAACAGAAAGCGGAATGGGCAAAGAAGTGGGAGGCGGAAAAGAAAAAGCGCGAAGCTGAAGCGAAAAAGAAAGAAAGCGAGAAAGCGAGGCAAAGAAAGTTAGTAGAATCCGGACTGACCAACGTGCAAGCGGAAGTTCTGCTGGCTGCGGTAAAAGAAGAAGAAAAAGCAGAAGAGCAAAAAAAAAATGGAGCGGAAAAAGAAACAATGCCGGCAGAACCAAAAGAAAAAAAGGCCGCTTAGGCCTTTTTTCTTTTCCAAGTTTTTCCGGATCGTTTTTTTTCAAGCAGTTCAATCGCCTGCTCGCGCGTGAGTGTTTCAGGATCGAGTTTTTTTCCCAAGCTCATGTTTGTTGTGCCGTCAGTCACATAAGGTCCAAAGCGTCCGAGTTTGAGAACGATTGGCTGTTTGCTCGTCGGATCTTCTCCGAATTCGGCCATGGATTCAGACATTTTTTTCTTCAGCTCCGCCGAGGCATTGAGCAGTTCCATCGCCTGTTCGCGCGTCAGCGTCACAGGATCATGCGGTTCTTTCAAAGACGCGCTTACCTTACCCGCTTTCACATACGGGCCAAAGCGTCCGATCGCGACAATGATTTCTTCTTTCTGTTCGTTCTCTCCGAGCGAACGGGGAAAGGCGAGACAATCGAGCGCTTGTTCAAGGGTGACGGATTCCACATTCATCCCTTTGAGGAGGGACGCGCTTTTCGGTTTTATTTTTTTGTCTTTTTTATCCTGTTCCGTGTATTCACCGATTTGGACAAACGCGCCATAGCGGCCCGTTTTGGCAATCACCGGCAGACCGGAATTCGGATCTTTCCCAAGCACGCGATCCGGCATGATGTCTTCTCGTGTGAGCTCTTTCGTTTTTTTCTCCAAATTTGTATGAAACGGTTGATAGAATTGTTCAAGCATGGGCACCCACTCAAGCGTTCCCTCTGCAACCGCATCCAAGTCTTTTTCCATTTTTGCCGTGAATTCGTAATCCACGATGTTTGGAAAGTGTTTCACCAGAAGATCCGTGACGATCATCGCAATGTCTGTTGGCGCAAGTTTTTTGTTTTCATCACGTTCAACATATCCGCGCTCAATAATCGTGCTGATCGTTGGGGCGTAGGTGGAAGGCCGGCCGATTCCGTGTTCTTCAAGGATTTTGACAAGCGTGGCGTCCGAGTAACGCGCGGGCGGTTCTGTAAAATGTTGATTGGCGCTGATTTCTTTCGCGTCCACACGATCGCCTTTTTCAAGAGAAGGAAGCAATTTTTCTTTTGTGGCTTGATACACTTTCATGAATCCATCAAAGACAACCGTGTTGCCGTTTGCTCGCAAAATATACTGTTTGGCTGAAATGTCAACGGATGTGCGTTCAAGAAGCGCGCTTGGCAATTGAGAGGCAAGTGCACGCCGCCAAATTAAATCATAAAGTTTCCATTCGCGCGGCTCGAGCGCATTTCGCATTTGATCCGGAGCGGCGTTTGCCTCTGTGGGACGGATGGCTTCGTGCGCTTCTTGCGCGCTTTTGTTTTTTGTTTTGTATCGCTTGGCTCCCGTGGCGTAACGTGAACCAAACGAGGAAGAAATAAACGCTTGCGCTTCGCTCAAAAATTTTTCCGCCATATTCACGGAGTCCGTACGCATGTAGGTGATGCGTCCTGTTTCATACAATTTTTGCGCGACCGCCATGGTCTGTTTGGCGGAAAAGCCGAGTTTGTTGTTTGCATCGATTTGAAGAGAGGAAGTCGTAAACGGCTGTGGGGGCGCTTTGGTGATTTCTTTTTTTTCGGCGGTGAGCACACAAAGCGGCGACCCTTGCAGATCATCCGCGATTTTTTTTGCTTCCGCTTCGGTTTTGATTTCCAGTTTGTCGATTTTTCTCTCCCCGATCTGATTTAAATGCGCGGGAAATTCGACGCCATCTTTTTGCAAAGTCGCATCAATCGACCAGTATTCTTCAATCAAGAATGCTTGACGTTCACGTTCGCGTTCAACGACCAGTCTCATCGCCACAGACTGCACGCGACCCGCGGACAGTCCGTAACGAACTTTTGTCCACAGAAACGGTGAAAGTTCATATCCCACAAGCCGATCCAAAATGCGACGCGCTTGCTGGGCGTTTATCAATCGCAAGTCCAGCGCGCGTGGATGTGCGACCGCTTCTTCAATCGCTTGTCGAGTGATTTCATGAAACGTGATCCGTTTGGCGTGCTTTGGATCAAGGCCCATCACAGACGCCACATGCCACGCGATCGCTTCTCCTTCGCGGTCTTCATCCGTTGCCAGTAAAATTTCCTCCGCGTTTTTTGCGCTTTGTTTTAATTCAGCCACATGCTTTTTACTGTCGGTTGAAATGATGTAGGTTGGTTCAAAATTTCGCTCAACATCGACGCCAATTTTGCTTTTCGGCAAATCTCGAATATGTCCGAACGAAGAGAGGATGATGTAATCCTTTCCCAGAAATTTGGAAATGGTTTTGGCTTTGGTTGGAGATTCCACGATAAGAAGTTTGGACATAGGACGTTTAAACTTTTTTTACCACGGTCGTTTTTCCCTCCTCCCAGGGACGTGTTGACATGTCGCAGGGAACAACGGCGCCAGTCCGTTGGCCCCACGT
>CAYJVQ010000081.1:0-3557 GCA_964373605.1 uncultured Gammaproteobacteria bacterium
GTTGGCTTCTCAGTGCTCTTCGACTCCCGCGCACCGACATCTCATCGAGTTTTTCAAGAGTCTCGGAATAGGGATCTCTGAAAAAGTGCGTCTTTTCGTCAGTTTTTCTCTTTTCATCCTAACAATTTGCTATGAAAAATAATTCTCGCGGATTTACTCATCTTGAAATTTTGGTGGTCGCGGCCATTGTGGTGCTCATTGGAGTGTTTGCGGCTGTCGCGGTCAATTCTGCCAGGTCAAAACAACGTGATGCCACGCGCATTGCCAATGTTCGTCAATTGCAATCAGCGCTGGAGGATTTTTTCAATGAAAGCAATACGTATCCGCAGGGCAATTTGCTTCCGCTTGGCGATGCGGTTCAAAGCGCGTGTTTGAGCATCAATGGCTTTCGAGCAGACTGTTCAGCCGAAAAGGCCGTCTTTTTGAGCTATGTGCCAGGCACGTATCCGGATGGATTAGATGGCATCGTCACCTGTGGTGAACCCGTGCGTCAAGCGTTTTGTTACTCGCAACTTGAAGAAGGCGATGCGTATGTGATTCACTTTGAACTGGAAAATGCGTTGAGTACAGCCGGGCTTCAAAAAGGAGTTAATTGTGCAACACAAAGTGGAATGGAGGCCGGAATCTGCGCGGAATAAGGACGGAAAGTATGTTGGGACTTATTGTATTCATTTTTGGCCTCTGTATCGGCAGTTTTTTGAATGCGGCCATTTTGCGTTTGCGTGAAAATAAAAGCGTGATCCGCGGTCGCTCCAAATGCTTGAGTTGCGGAGCATCGCTTGGACCTTTAGACTTGATTCCGGTTGTGAGTTTTTTTCTCTTACACGGACGATGTCGCACCTGTCGGTCCCCGATTTGCCGGCAATATCCCATCGTTGAGTTTGTGACCGGAATTTTGTTCCTTCTTTTTTATCTGAAATTTCATTATGGATGGTTTGGAGTTCCATTTGTTTATTCGATCGAAGGCCTGTACTTCTTAGTGCGCAACTGGATTTTGGTTAGTTTCCTTGTCGTTCTTTTTGTTTATGATTTGCGTTGGATGGTCCTTCCTGATCAGTTTTCCATTCCGGCGATGCTTGTCGCGACGATGTTGAATCTCTGGCTTGGCGTTCCCGCGCTCTCGTTGGTTTTGGGTGCCGTTGTGCTTGGCGGTTTTTTTTTCATACAATTCGCGGTTTCAAAAGGAGCGTGGATTGGCGGTGGGGATATACGCATGGGAATTTTGATGGGTTGCATTCTTGGGCTCACCCAAGGACTGGTCGCGCTTTTTTTTGCCTATCTCTTGGGCGCATTGGTCGGTCTCGGACTTCTTGCGCTTCATCGAGTCAACCGTAAAACTCCCATCCCGTTTGGAACGTTTTTGGCAATCGGAACGATCGGTTTGCTTTTTTTTGGCGAAGCTCCTCTGCTTTGGTACATGTCTTTTTTTGTATGAACAAGCAAGACGCAAAACAACGGATAGACAAATTGAAGAGTTTGATTGAAAAACATCGATTTGAGTATCACATTTTGGATACACAAACCATCTCGGACGCGGTTTTGGATTCTCTCAAACATGAACTTTATACATTGGAACAACAATTTCCGGATTTGGTGACTCCGGATTCACCCACCCAGCGAGTGGGGGGAAAACCGCTCGATAAATTTCAAAAAGTCCGGCATCACGTTCGTCTGTTGTCCATGGAGGATGTGTTCACGCCGGAGGAGTTTGAAGCATGGGACAAGAGAATGATGAAGCGAGCTGAATTGGGGAAGATTGAGTATTTTTGCATGCCCAAACTTGATGGTCTGGCGGTTTCATTAGTGTACGAACAGGGGCGGTTTGTTCTGGCCGCCACGCGCGGTGATGGGGAAGTGGGAGAGGATGTCACCCAGAACATTAAAACGATTGAATCCGTTCCTCTTCGACTTGCTGTTCCAAAAGGGAAACGGTTTCCGGATCGTATCGAGGTTCGAGGTGAGATTTATTTTCCTTTGAAAGAGTTTAAACAGTTGAACAAA
Organism: uncultured Gammaproteobacteria bacterium; assembly: GCA_964373605.1. GTDB lineage: Bacteria > Patescibacteriota > Patescibacteriia > UBA9934 > GWF2-40-263 > VGKU01. Next base: position 2,002 of record CAYJVQ010000081.1, read on the forward strand.
AAACTTGCTCAAGAAGGAAAGCCATTACTTGCCAACCCACGCAACGCCGCCGCAGGATCGATTCGACAACTTGATCCGGCTATTGCGGCGTCTCGTCCGCTCGCTTTTGTGGCTTGGGATTTGTTTGCTGATCTTGGCCAACACACGATGGAAGAACAGTGGCAATGGATGCACGATTTGGGTTTTCGAAGCGTTCCGCATTCGAAGAGGTGCGATTCGATTGAGCAGATCAAACGTCATTGGATTACGCTTCAAAAGCGAAGACAAAAAATGAATTATTGGATTGATGGGATGGTTGTTCGCGTAAACGATATGGAATTGTATCAACGCCTCGGAGTTGTTGGCAAAACGCCGCGAGGACTTGTCGCGTGGAAATTTCCTGCCGAGGAGGCAAGCACAACGATCAAACGCATTGATTGGTTTGTCGGTCGTACCGGGGCTTTGACGCCGGTCGCAACCGTGCACCCGACTTGGATCGGCGGAACAACCGTGCGGCATGCTTCTCTGCACAATATCGACGAAATTGAGCGTTTGGATGTTCGTGAAGGCGATACGGTCATCTTGTTTAAAGCCGGCGATATCATTCCAAAAATCAAGCAGGTTTTGAAAGAATTAAGAATGAAAAACAGCCATCAAGCTCGTTTACCAACACACTGTCCTGTTTGCGGATCGGCTTTGGAACGCAAAAAAGGAGAGGTGGCGATTTATTGTTCGAACAAGCGATGTTTTTCCCAAGATCGCGAGCAGATTTTATATGCGGCTCGTGCCTTTGGCATCGAGGGCCTTGGTCCGCAAACCATTGCAACCCTGCTGGAACGTAAAATCATTCAACGGCCTCCGGATCTTTTTGAGATTTCCTCTCCTGATCTTTTGGGGCTGGAGGGTTTTGCGGAAATTTCATCGCAAAAACTTGTTGATGAAATTCAACGACACAAAGAAATCAATCTGGCGGATTTTTTGATGGCTCTCGGCATTCGGGGTGTTGGTGAACAAACGGCGATTGATATTGCCGGCCATTTCGCATCCATCAAATCGTTAAGGAACGCTTCCATGGAGGAACTTCGAAAGGTTGAGGGAATTGGGGAGGTTGTGGCAAAGAGTGTGAAAGAATTTTTTGATGAGGAAGCGCATCAGAGTTTGTTGAATGATTATCAGCGAGTGGGTATCCAAATCAAGAATCAACCGAAAGATCGAATAAAAAATGTTCTCAACGGAAAAAATTTTGTTTTGACAGGAACGCTGTTGACTCTGACTCGGGAAGAGGCAAAGGATCGCGTGCGAAACGCGGGTGGCAGAATTTCCGGTTCCGTAAGCGCAAAGACCGATTACGTCGTTGTCGGAGCTGACCCAGGATCGAAATTTCAGGAAGCTCTGCGGCTGGGCGTTGTGACCTTGTCTGAGAAAGAATTTTTAGCTATGCTTTGATAAGACCTTTTGCACAATTATCTTTCGGCTGGATTTGGCGTCTTACGGCCTGCGACCGATTCAAAATTCGTCTATGTACATGGAGTATCTCTCCTCATTTTTCATCGCTCTTTGCTCGCACGTCATCCAAA
>CAYJVQ010000082.1:0-3402 GCA_964373605.1 uncultured Gammaproteobacteria bacterium
ATTCGGTACGGCCTTGCCTTTTGTTTTAGGCTGTTTTATTTTCGTTATGACCGGACCGTTTGATGTATTTGGTGATTTTTCTTTTTCTGGGAGATCGTTTACTGACTCAGAGAGGTTATCAAGTTTTTTTTGGGTTTTTTTGGTAGTCTTTGGTTTATTTTTTGTGTTGCACACTGTATACACATTTATTTACAGGAGCCTTCACAAAAGGCATTGACTATAATGGTTCATGAATCTCTCCGGGTTCCATTACCTACAGCTTGCTGTGTGTCTGTCATAATATCCTTCGTATGCATGAGCAAATTTCTCCACAACGGTAAGACATAACATTTATTATTTTTCGTATGACCAAAAAATTCTTCTCCCTCTTCCTCACACTGGTTTTTATCGGCATCGAATTTTACCCTACCGTTCAAGCAACAGCGCAATTTTCAACAAAACTTCGAGCACGAACGCCTGCGTCTGCGCAAGAAATCGTCATTCCTTCATTTCCTCTCCTTCATCTGGACGGCACGTTTCGCGATCCGACTCCCATCTCTGCGCTGAATGGAAATGAAAGATTGTACCCAGTTGATTCATCCAATCGGACATTGTCGCCATTTCTGGTGCGGATTATTGATGAAAAAACAGAGTTTCAGAAGCGGCTTCTGGAATTTTCGCCTAAGAATTTGCGATCTCAATTTCAGGGCGACATCAATATCTCTCGCGATACGAAAGGATTCCAATTCAAGAAAGTATCGACAGGATTTCGTCGTTGGCTTCAGGAATTCATAATGGGAAGTCCTGTTCATGCGGCAGATTTTGCGCCAATCATGAGCGCGTATGATGACATTGAGAAGAGTCCCGCAGATTTTGCCCTTCTCTATCTTTCCAATCGGCAAAATCCAGATGGTAGTTTTGGAACATTTAACAAATATGAAACAACATTTCAGATTTTTTCTTCTCTTATTGAATGGGGAAAGACTGAAAACGATCAATATGATCTCGCTTTGCAATATCTGCAAAATACAATACCGACGAATAATCGTGAGCGAGCGCTGAAAGTGCGATTGCTCTATGCGCTTGGTGAGCCATACGCGCCGCTCTTGAGTGAACTTCTCGCGACAAAAAACGATGATGATGGATTTGGTTTTGATCTGTATTATGAAAGTGATGTACAGACATCTCTTGAAGTTTTTTTAACACTCAGTCAGACAGATATTCTGAACGGCAATTTTCTCACATGGGAACAGATATTTGTGTATATTGAAAATCAAATTGGCGCGGACGGAACGCTCTGGTTTACAGAAAAAGGCGCTCCCAGTTAGTATCTCATGAATCGAATCGCAGAAGATCTTTTATTCTTGATCGATTACGGGAGTGAAATAGACAAACAGATATACGATGTACAGACAATCATAAATACCATTGTGACAAATCTGAAGAATCAGACACCCGTCGATTCAATTGATTATGCCATGACCGTACAGACCCTTTCGCTCTATCAACAATCGAACGCGGTGTCTTTGAAAGAAGCGCTCAAAGATATGCAGTTTGCCGATGGCAGTTTTGGTGGGATCGTACCAACGATGTATGCGGTGCATGCACTGGCGCAAGGTGATCTGGCATTAAACGATCTTGTTCCTGTGGGCACGCTCACGACCGGAGTCGCGGGATCAGTCAAACTCATCATTCATAACGATGGCATTGCTCCAGTTGATACCGCAAAAGTTCATCTCTTTGTTGATACATATAACACGGATTTCTTCTTCGATTTTGCTTCGCAACAAGTCGTGCTTCCGCCGAACGCCACTCTTGCGCTTGAATGGCCACTTGATAATACCAATGTCTATGGCGGAAATACGGAGTTTCGCTATTATGCGGAAGCTTCAGACGAGGTGCGATATGCAAATAATTGGATTGTTAAAAATCTTCCGTTCGCAAAACATCCACAGAATTTTCCTGCTGCGCCGGTCTCTTTTATTGCATACAAGAGTGCCTACCAAGAGACTCCGGCCATTCAATTCGTCTGGGCAAACAAACCCGATTCCTTACGCAAAAATTATGTCATCATGTATCGGCTCAAAGGCACAACCCAATGGACCTTTAGTTTGGTTGATCCAAATGCCAATCAAATTATTCTACACTCTCTTACCGCTAACAAGATGTACCAGGTGACGGTTGGGTCGCTCGCTCTCAATGGCAGCAGTGTTGTCTTCCATCCTGCTTTCACTGATGTGACGGTGAACGCTGTCTCTTCAAGTTACCTTGGAAATATGAATGGATTGGTAACGGTGGATGCAAAACCAACGCAAGGCATGACACTTACTGGATTCGTGATTGGAGCGACGAGTGAAAGCAATGGAGTTTTTTCCAAATCGAACCTTCCGAATGGTTCTCAACTCGTCATGTCATTCGATCCGCCGTATGCGCAGCTCAAAACTCGGTACCTGGTGCAACCAGGAGGAATCACAAATAATATCCGCGTGTTCACAACCATTGTTCCTGACAGCACGCCACCTGTTGGATCAAATATTTCCATTTTAGAAGTCAAAAATAATACAATCTCAAATAGTAGTCAGGTAACAATAGTTGCAAACGGCATTGATTCGGTTGGGATCAAAGAAGCAGATTTCTATTATCATGATCCAAATCAGACGGTCTGGTATTATCTTGGAACAAGCCCGGTTACAAACAACCAAGGTATATTTTCGTGGTTTGTTCCTTTCGCACTCAAAGGGAGCGGCTACAAGGTTCAGGCGATTTTATTTGACTATCAAGGGAATGAGTCAATCCCAATCATTTTTGGTCCATTTGTTATTCAAGACACCACGCCCGCAGTTATTGATACGGATCAGGATGGCGTGGCAGATGCAAGCGATAATTGTCCATTTGGGTCAAATCCAACACAAACTGATTTTGACAAAGATGGAAAAGGTGACGTTTGTGATCTTCCACCTGGAGATGTAAATCTCGATGGTATTATCAATGTCGTAGATGCTCAATGTGTTATTCTGACGTCGCTCTGGGAACTGGGTAGCAAAGTAGGCGCTGTTCCGGTATGTCTTTCCAACCAAAATTCAACACTTGCTGACCTTAACTGCGATCAACAGGTGAATGTCACTGATGTACAGTTGTCTATTGTAACGGCGCTTGACCTATCATGTAATGAAGCAACGGGAGCGTGTAATAGTGTGGTTAGCTCTGAACTTGACGCAAATCAAGATAACATCGTTGATATCTGCCAAAAGCTCTAGAAAAATTCGTCCCATCGATCTCTGCCCTTCTCCGTTGGCAAAAGACATCTCCCCACACCTAGGGACGTGTTGACATGTCGCAGGGAACAACGGCGACAGTCCGTTGGCCCGAAGACATCTCCCCACACCTAGGGACGTGTTGACATGTCGCAGGGAACAACGGCGA
>CAYJVQ010000083.1:0-3327 GCA_964373605.1 uncultured Gammaproteobacteria bacterium
GAAAAACTCGATGAGATGTCGGTGCGCGGGAGTCGAAGAGCACTGAGAAGCCAACCGTTTGGCTTCGAAGCTCTGAGACGGGATGGTTGTTTGAGCCATCCTTTGAAACGTAGATAAATTCTACGTTGAAAAGGTGGCAGAGAGACCTCACATCCTGAAACAGGACTTTAGACGCCACGTACAGGGATGAGATGCGCTGTCTTGAAGTGCGGAAAAACCGTAAATGTATCCCTTTTGATACATTGAGGATTTTTCCGCACAAAGGACAAGCAGATCGCCCTGTATGTGGATGGATAAATCCTGTTTCAGGATGTGAGGTCTCTCACCCCCGCAAGCCGACAGCTCGCGAGTTTTGAGAGCAGTCTCATTCCATATCTCTCATTGCCAACCCAACCGCCACACTCATTCGAGGACCAATCTCTTCGAGCACCACGGAAATATCCTGCGGATACACCACGCGAGCCCATGGATTGCCTCGATAAACGTTCAAATTCAATGATTCGGATAAAAATTCAGGGATGCGCGGAAGATGCGCGGAACCGCCGGTCAAAACAATCTTCTCCACTTTTTTCAGTTCCGTCAACTCCATACTCGCATAAAGTTCAAACGCATATTTTATTTCATTGAGAAGCGTCTGGAACACAGGTTCAAGCAGAGGCGGAATGCCTTCTCCAACAAAAGTATTCAGCGACCCGAAATCGCGTTTCATTCGCTCGGCTTCTTCTGCCTGAATGTTCATCATGGATTGAATGCGTGCGGTGATCGAATCGCCACCCATGTTCACACTGCGCGTCACGTAGGGAATTCCTTTTTCAATGATGGTCATGTTTGTCCGTTTCGCCCCAAAATCAATGATCATGATCGCCCCTCGATCCTTTCCGATCAGTGAACGAATCAAGGCAAAAGCTTCTGTGTCGAGCGCTTGAAGCTGAAGCTTCGCGATACGAAAAATTTCAATGTATTTTTGAACAAATGTTTTTGCCGCACCCGTGACAAGCACGCGTGTATATTTTGGTCCGTCTTTGTGCTCTTTTTTCCCTTCTCCATCCAAAAACGTCGAATACGTAATCATCTCGGACAATGGCAGTGGCGACAATTTTTCAATTTCCGTATCAATGATGGGCTTGAGCTGTTTTTGATCCTTGGCCGCAGGTAAAGATAAAATCGCTGAAAAAATATTGGAAATCGGCAGAGCGGCCATGGCGGACGAACCTTGGCATCCGGCTTTTTTGCACACTTCGGCCAAAAGCTCACCCGTGGCTTTCGGCTGATCGAGCAGGAGGCCGCCATCGTTGGATGCTGGCAATTCCGCATACCCATACGTCATCAACTTTGCCCGACCCTTTTCGTTCACAAGCTCGACAACTTTGATGCTATTTGCGCCGATGTCTACTCCAAGAACACCGCCTTTTTTGGATTTACCAAACAGGGACATAGTAAACTCATTGTATCATAGATGAAAGCCCGTCCAAAACAAGCCGATCCAAAACTTCATTCACCAGCGCATCCGCTTCCTTATTTTTTTCGCGCCGCACGTGCGTAAAGGTCACGCGCTCAAAGTGATGAATCAAATTTTTGACTTCTAAAAATCGTTTCGCGATTTCCTGATCTTTCACTCTGTACCGACCATTGAGCTGTTTGGTCGCGAGTTCGGAATCCAAATACATCTCCACTCGTTTGGCTCCAAGCTGTTTTGCCTTTTCAAGACCAATGACAATCGCGGTGTACTCCGCTTGATTATTGGTTGTTTTGCCGAGATATTTTGAAGCGGTGGCAATCACCTCCCCTTCTTTTCCGCTTTTGAGCGATTTGAGCACGGCGCCTGATGCAGACGGACCCGGATTTCCTCTCGATCCGCCATCCGTATAGATCCGCACATCCATATTTATTTTTTCTTGAGCGCCCAATGGATAAATCCAATCACGAGCAAATCAAACAAAAGAATCCAAGCGAACTGACTTCCGGAAATTCCCCAATAACTTGCACCCAGTTGCCAAGAAAAGAACACAATCAGCGCGTCGATCACAAACAGCGCGAGTAAAAATTTCAGCCACTTGGCTTTTTTCGGCTGTTGAATCGCCTGCCAATTAAGCCAAGCAAGAAGAGCGGCGCCCACAATGGCAAGGGCCGAAAGCCAAATAGGAATCTCAACGGAACCGAATGACACAGGCGTCTTATGGAACAAACGATCCGCGTGCAGGGCAGCAATCGCGAAAAAAATCGCCGCGTTGACCAGAGGAAGATTTTTCATATTAAATTATTTTAAGAGAGCCCTTATTATATTTTTGGAGTTTTATGCCGCAACGGATCAATGACGCGTGAATAACACTTTGTTCCGGCTTCATGATTCCAGTCATCCGTTGCAAAATTTCCGAATGGATCCGTCATCAGGAAAGGCGTTTTTTGTTTTGTCCGTTCCCACTTTGGCGTTGCCTGCGCAAACACGGCACACAATTCAAACGTCAAATCGCCTGTTTTTTGATATTGGTAGGGTTGGTTGGTCTGCGGATCAAGCGGGATTTCAAAACCGGTCAATGGATCACGCAGTTCGGCGAGCGTATCCGGCAATTGATTTTTTTGATTCCAGTAGACGATGAGCTGGCTTTGAATGCTCTGCAGTTCCAATACGCGCTCGCTATCAAACTTTTGCTGTCGAGCCGTTGCGGGCGTTCCCACAAAATAAAATCCGCCGATGATGCTGACCACAATGAGGAGCACGCTCCCCGCGGCCATCGCTTGCCTTTCTTTCTTCCCTTCGTCCGGTTTACGCTTGAGTTCCCAAAACTCAAATCCGAGCACACAGCTGGCGACCACCAGAACGGAAAGAACTTTGAGCACGAATCGCATCGTGAGTTCGCCGCCCAAAAAAGAATTAAGCAGAGTGATGAGATCCACAATAATCGTCATCGCCGCCACAAAAATAGTGAGATAGGTCAGCCAACGACGCACCCACAGATCAACTTTTTCCGGATGTCGTTTGAGATCACCGGCGACAGAGCGTGCGGTGAACAAAAACACCGGCCAAACGACAATAATGGATGCGATGGAGTTACGCATCGAATCATAAGGGTTCATCCAGTTGTAGAGAGCCGCATCAAAAAATTGCACACTGACAATCTGCCAAAGAAGCGCGATCAAATTGATCGCCCCAAAATAAAGCATGGCAAACATGAGCAGATAGACAAAGACGTCTTTTGCGACCGACGGTTTGGAAGGTTGATTCATATGAACTCATTGTGGGTTATCTACAAGTTAATACTTCATTCAGTGAAAAAAAAGATCGTCTGTGTCTCTGTCATTCTGGGCGAAGCGAAATTTGAGATCCTT
>CAYJVQ010000084.1:0-3325 GCA_964373605.1 uncultured Gammaproteobacteria bacterium
TGCTCGCACGTCATCCAAACCAGCTCGAAATTAATTGTGCAAAGGGTCTTATGACGATCATCCAAGCAAATAAATTTTACTATCCTCGCGGTGGAGCAGAAACATACATGCTCTCGCTTTCGCGTTGGTTGGAAACGCAAGGACACGCGGTGATTCCGTTTGCGATGCGACATCCGGAAAATTTGGAAACGCCGTTTGAGAAATATTTTGTCAGGCAAGTGGTGACGGAAGCGCCAACTTTTTTCAACGGACTACAGACATTCGGCCGCATGATGTACTCGTTTGAAGCGCGCCGAAAACTCGCGACGCTGATCGCAAAGGAAAAGCCGGACCTCTGCCATCTACATAACATCTACACCCAAATTTCTCCATCCATTTTGTCTACGTTGTCAGATCAGTCTGTTCCGGTTGTCATGACCGTCCACGATCATCATCTCATCTCTCCGCAGTACAACCTGTGGGCGCAAGGTTGCGGGGAAGATTATCGGCGCGTCGGAATCGTGCAGGGGACGTTTTCCAAATTCCACAAACACTCCATGGCCGCTTCGTTTGCACAAGTCGCGACCTACAAATTTCATCGATGGTTGCATCTTTATGAAACCGGTGTCGGATTGTTTATCGCCCCATCCGCCTACTTGAAGCGCCAGCTTGTGGCAGGTGGATTTTCCGCAGAAAAAATTCGTGTGAATCCTTACGGCATTGACGTTCGGTCGATTATCCCTTCGTATAAACATCAAGGATATTTTCTTTATGTTGGGAGGTTGAGCGAAGAAAAGGGCGTTGAAACCGTGATTCATATTGCCAAACAGTTGCCGGATATACGTTTCAAAATCGTCGGGAGAGGTCCGCAAATGGCCTACTTGCATCGTTTGGCTCTGGATGCCCCGAACGTCGAGTTTCTTGGTTTTCGAAAGGGAGATGAATTACAAACGCTCTATCAGCAAGCGTGCGCCGTTCTTTTGCCATCTCGTGTGCATGAAGTGTTTCCCCTTGTTCTTCTTGAAGCTATGGCAAACGGAAAACCCGTCATGGCGAGCGATGTCGGGGGCGTGTCCGAGGTTGTGGAAGATCGTTTGAGCGGATTGCTCGTTTTGCCGACGGATTTGCACGGATGGGTCGAGGGCGTGTTGCGGCTTTATCATGATCGCGACCTCTCGGAGCACATGGCTCGCAATGCTCGCGCGGCCGTTGAACACAAATTTTCTCTTTTGGAGCATCATCGTCGGTTGATGAGTTTTTATGAGGAAGCGATACGCGCGTCTGTTTGAGAGACGGCTCGCGATCATGATTAAAATTAAATACCCGCGCGAGGCGGGTATTTTGTATTAGACTTTGACGTCTTTTCGTTTCGGTTCGAGTTGAACGAGTTCGTACAAATATTCTGTGGTCTCGGCGATATCTTTCCAATCGTACGTTTTGGCAATATGGGCACGGGCTTTTTTTCCTATCTTTTGAATTTCTTCGGGATGCTCAAACATAAACGCCATTTTTTCTTTGAGTTCCGTTTGATTTCCGCGTCGGAATGTCAGTCCATAATTTTCGGTCAGTTCCAAATTTTCCGGAATGTCGGATGAGAGCACGCATTTGCCGTAGCTCATTTCTTCCAGCACGGCGATAGGCAATCCTTCGGATTCAGACGGATGCACATACGCGAAGGCGTTGAGAAAAAGGGCGTGCAAGGTCGTACCGGTTTGCGTGCCTGTCAGCACAATGGAATCATCCTCTTCAACCATTTTTTGAAGGGATTGCACATAGGCATCCGTAAAGGCGCTCCCACCAACGATGGCTAACTTGTGATTCCCGATGAGTTTCGGGCGTTCGTGCTTCAGTTGCTTCCATGCGTCAATCAGTAAATGCGCGCCTTTGTGTTTCACCAGCCGCGAGCACATCATCAAGTACTTTCCGGGTTCCAATCCAAAGGCCTTTACCAGAGTTGGATCCGCATCTGTTTGCGGAACATTTGTCCCGTTTGGAATGTATTTTGCATTGGCGCCATAGGACATGCGGCAATAAGTTTCGAGCGTTTTGGACACGGCAATCGTCGCATCCGGAAAGGTCACGGCCGCACGTTCGCCAAGAGAGAGCATCCATCGCGCAAACCATCCCCAATTTTGGTGGTGGCGATCAATACAATGAAACGTGACGATCACTTTGGCGGAAGGACGCAGGAGTTTTGGAAGCCATGCGAGCAGAGCCGGACCGACGCCGTGGATGTGAAACACGTCGACTTTTTTTTGTGCGGCAAGCACAATCGAAATAAACGTATGAACAATGGCGTCGAGGTGCTTAGTGGAAAGAGTCCATGCTTTTATGGTTTGCACGCCGCGGTGATTGCGGATCGGCCAGACATACCAAGAACGACAAAACGCGAGGACCTCATGTCCACGCGCAGCCAGCTCGGCGGAGAGCTCTTCCACATGCCGCTCAATGCCTCCGGCTCTGGCCGGAATCCCTTTTTGTCCGATCATGGCGATCTTCATAGACGTTCATTTGAACGAAAAAGTGTATCAAAAAAAGCCATTTTGTCAATGGTGTGTGCTGTCCCCAATGGGTTTTAGAGGGGATTTGTCAAAAGGGCCTTCAAATTTGCTGTTCCGGTCGAGACAAAGGATCCGGTAAAATCATCTGTGGCGGTGAGGCGGATATTTTTCAAAATGATCGGGGCTTGCGTGATTTTTTGGTCCGGTGTGAATCCAAGTTCAAACGCGACCCCAACGATTTTACTTGCCGGAGAAAGAGTGGGGGAGATGGAATTTGAAGTCCATGCCACCGTTTTCGTTTTTTCGTCATAGCTGACAGATCCGTTTTGTGAAACGGTTTGGCGGCCGGTGAAACGAACCGTGTTTGCGAGTTCTCCTTCAAGGCGAACATTTTTCAATGGATTTATTGTTCCGGCAATATGCCAGAATACCCAATAAGTCGTTTCCTCCCCAAGTTCCGGAGGCATCGGCCCTCGCCCAATTTGATCGCCGCTTGGAGTGACGTATCGTACAAAGGATTCGAGCTGAATCGGCGTGGTGAGCGGCCGTTCAATGGCTGGGCTTATTGAAGTCGCTTGCTGTTTTGTTCCATCTCCCAAAGAATATTTCGCCACTCCGCGGAGCGCGAGTTTGAGATTTTCGTAGATCGTGGTTTGCGAAGCGGTCAGAAATGGAGCGAGCTCAAGCATAAGTTCAACCGTTGCTTCCTCGTTTTTTTCAATCGATGCGAGAGTTTGCTCGGAGGTTTTTTTTACAAAGGGACTGTCAGATTCCAGAGTGAATGTTACGTCTGAAACAGGGGCCTCTTTTGTGTTTTTGTAGGCGATGGTGACCGGAATGTTTGT
>CAYJVQ010000085.1:0-3044 GCA_964373605.1 uncultured Gammaproteobacteria bacterium
CGCAGGCCGTAAGACGCCAAATCCAGCCGAAAGGTAATTGTGCAAAGGGTCTATACTGCATCGCTGAAAAATACACTTGCAGTGTAAAAATAAGTCACTGTGAATTCGACGGGCATGTGAAAGGGGCTGTTGAATCGGTGCAGATTTTCCAACTGAACGATTCCAAACGTTCGGACAATCCGCAATCCGACGTCACTCGATTTTGCAACCGTTAGATGTGAAGCGTGAACTACTCAAATTCATCCGGGTCAAATGCTCGTATACCCATTTCTTGTGAGTCTTTGACAGTCATTTGCACTCACGAACTGAAATCAATAAAATTTATCCAAATACACAATATATCCACGAAAAAAAGAAATTACGCGTTCAACAAGATTCGAATGACCTCCGTCTCTCGGAAACATCTGATTATTCATTGGTATCCTCGATAGGAATCGAACCTACATCATCAGCTTAGGACGCTGCTGCTCTATCCATTGAGCTACGAGGATATGTGTCGTAAAATACAATACAACGTTCTGCTATAATGAGTTCCTATGATATTAGATTTGTTTCTTAGTCTAGCCGTGCTGGTTCTCATTCTTTTGGTTGCTTATGTTGCTATAAAGCAACGTACGAGCACTGTTATGCCACCGAGTGACAGCTTTACTACGCTTTTAAATGATTTACGCCGCGAATTGCAGGATACAACGAACTCGCAAAGAAAGGAAGTTCAGGAAAAACTGGACTTGATGCATGAACGACTGTCACAAAACATGACAGATTCCTCTTCCACGCTACAAAAACACTTCAACAGCACCATGTCGATTTTTAAGGATGTAAACGAGCGTTTGTATACACTAGATTCAACAAACAAACAGATATTGAACTTTTCTGAACAACTTAAAAGTCTTGAACATATTTTGAAAAATCCCAAACAGCGGGGAATTCTTGGCGAATATTGGCTTGAATCGCTATTAAGCCAGGTTCTTCCTCCAGGTCAATATCAAATGCAGTACCAACTGGGAACGGATCCCACAACCGGTCAAAAGCTCGTTCCAGACGCAGTTATCAAAATTCGTGAAATGTTGATACCTATTGACGCAAAATTTTCTTTAGAAAACTACAACAGAATCGTTCAGGAAACAGACGCTCAAAAACGCGAGGAAACTGAAAAACTCTTCAAAACGGATGTAAAGCTTCGCATTGACGAAACAGCAAAATACATTCGTTCGGACATGGGAACATCCAATTTCGCCTTCATGTTTGTTCCTGCCGAGGGTGTTTATTACAATCTTATCAATGCGGATGTTGGCGCATCCAAGGTAAATTCCAGAAATTTGATTGAATACGGATTTGAAAGAGGTGTCATGATCGTGTCGCCAACGTCATTTTTCGCCTATCTTCAAACCGTTATTCTTGGGCTAAAGGCTTTACAAATCGAAGAATCGGTCAAAGACATTCAAAAACAGACCGAACAGCTTATGCGACACATGAAAGCGTACGAAGAGCATCATAATCGCCTTGGAAAACAGCTTGAAACAACCGTAAGAACATACACATCTTCATCCAAAGAGCTAAAAAAGATCGATAAAGACATCTACAGAGTCACCGAGGGTACGGCTGGAAAGGAATTGGAACCGGTCGAAATTGACATGATCGTTGAAATGGACGAATAGCCATGAAAGTTAAAGATGGATATTGACTTAATTTAGTGTAAACTATAATATTCTCATAATAATCTATGCCGAATCTCGAAAATGCCAAAAAAGCGCTAAGACAAAGTAAAAAACATGCACAGCGCAACAAGCTCATTATGGCAGAAATCCATTCTTTGCGTGTGAATTTACGAAAAGCGATCGCTCAAAAAAAGCTTGTGGAAGCCAAAGAACTTGCTCACAAGGTCGGAAAAAAGCTTGACAAGGCGCAAGCCAAAAAAATCATCAAAAAAAATACGGTTGCTCGATATAAATCGCGATTGATGAAAAAGGTGAACGCGATGATAGTGAGCGAAAAACCTGCCTAACGAGATCTTAAGCCGTTTTCAAAAACAAATCTACAATCAAATTCACTGCCAATCGGGCGTCTATACGCCCGGTTTTTATTTTCTGATCAAACTCAAAAAGAAAATCGTGCGCGGTTATTAAATCAGACAACGATAAGAATTTCGCCTGTTCAATGGCTTTTTGCGCAACAAACGGATGAACATCCATCGCTTCAGCGGCTTCTTGTTTGGTCACTTTTGGATTTTGATCAAGACAAGCTCTCGCCACAAGCAAAATGCGCACCTGCCGTCCCAACATGATGAGGAGATAGTGATCGTCACTTCCGGCAGATCGTTCTTGTGCAAGCAGAGAAAGTGCGTGAACTCGTTGCTTTTTGGAAAGCGCATCCATGAAGTCAAAGATTTTGCTTTCAAACGATGCGGGAACAAGTTGATGAACCATCTCGCGCTTTATTGGGCCATTTTGCGCAAATCCAACAAGCTTTTCAATCTCTTGAGCCATCCGCCATAAATCAGGCCCAACACGCAAAGCCAGTTCAAGAAGGGCAGACGGCTCGATATTCCCTCCGCGAGCGGAAACACGCTGTGTTACCCATTTGTTAAGCGTAGCGCCTTCTAGTGTTGAAAAAGAGTATTTATGCGCGTCCCCACGTGACATAAGCTCGCGAAAAAGCTTCTTTTTTTCAACAGATGCAACCGTTGCTGTTTCCCAAAAAAGAGCGAGCGTTGAATCAGGCATTCTGGAAAATCCATCTAGCCAAACGGCCTCATCCGTCTTTTTCACCTGCTCCAATAGCCCTTTTATGATGATCATCCGTTTAGATCCCAAAAAAGGATAGGAACAGAGCGCTTGTAAAATATCGGCTGTTTCAAGCGAGATGGCATCTTGAGTTGGAAACACGGCTAAATTGATCCCTGACGGGTCGAATTTATCCAAAAATGCTTGCTTCATTTGTTTCATCTTCTCGAAAGCGCGAAATGTATCTTCCCCGTAAACAAAAATGATCATAGAACTCATTGTGGGTTATCTGCAAATTGATACTTCATTCAGTGAAAAAAG
>CAYJVQ010000086.1:0-3043 GCA_964373605.1 uncultured Gammaproteobacteria bacterium
TCATTTTTCATCGCTCTTTGCTCGCACGTCATCCAAACCAGCTCGAAATGAATTGCGCAAAGGGTCTTATGGATAAGTCAAGCGGCTTGCTTGCGATTCCAAGTGATCTCCTGATCGTCAGACAGAGCGCTTGGATTTTTGAGCCGTACTGGCAATTTCGCATGAGCGGAGCCATTGACAAAAAAGATCCCAAAGCGTATCTGGCCATCCTTCAGGATGTTGCCGGACGCGTAAATGATTTCGTTGCGGCACGCGGGGGCGCTTTGAAGATTGATGATCAGTACGATGAATTGGGAGGCGGTCAAGACTGGCGGATGGTTCACGAAGTTGGTCCGCACGCGCGCATGAAAATGGCGCGGCGCGGCATTCGCGCATTCGTTTCAGCCAGACAGAAGCAGGATAACCGATGGGTGTACATAATCGCCCGGCAAAGCCCTTACCTGTTCTGGTTTCCGGTTCCGGAAATTTGCGCCTATCTCAATCGTGATGAATTCGAAAATAATCGGTTTGGCGGTGGCGACATCGTTTTTGGCAATGCGCGCGGCAACGGTTCGACGCGCGACCCCCAAGAGATCTCTGAAGCGATCAATGCGTTCTTGCGCGAACACAATCTTCGCGCCCCTTGACCCCCGCGGGTCTTTTTGTTTAAGTGGAGGGGTATGTTTACCGGAATTGTCCAAGGTGCCTATCGAGTTACAGAGACTCAAATCAAGGAAGGTCTCCTCACGATCGGGGTGAGCGTCTCTTCGAAACTATTGGAAGGGGCTGAAATTGGCGCGAGTGTTTCTATCAATGGAGTGTGTTTGACAATTACACAGATTGAAGGCCAAACGCTTGTTTTTGATGTCATGCAACAGACGCTTTCAATAACGAATTTATATTCGATTTCCAAAGGAGATTTTGTGAATGTGGAACGGTCGATGGGTGCAGGAGCAGAAGTAGGCGGTCACATCGTGTCTGGGCATGTCGACGGGGTCGCGACCGTGGCTCGCATCGAAACACCGCCGAATAATTTTATCCTGATGGTTGAAATACCCGAACCGTGGATGAAGTATGTTTTTTTGAAAGGATTTCTCGCTCTCAACGGCGTGAGTCTCACCATCGCCGATATTGACAAAAAGTGTAGGATCATCACCATCTATTTGATTCCGGAAACGCTCAGACGAACGACTTTTCAATTCAGCAAGGCCGGCGACCAAATAAATTTTGAAGTTGAACGCCAAACGCAGGCGATGGTGGACACCGTGCGTGATTTTCTCACAGAATTGATTGCGCGCAAGTCCCTTTCCGTGGAAACTTTACGTGAACTTCAACAAACTCCTCTCCAATTGTCAGGGTCGGACAAACCAGATGTATCTTAATCCTATGTCCCGTTCCATTCTCGTCACCAATGCAAGTGGCTCACTTGGATGCGGTATTCTTCGTTTGTTGAGAGCGATGAATTTAGAAAGAACACGCATCATTGGTCTTGCGTCTACTTCTGTTTCTGCCGCTAATCATTTATGCGATACCATTGTTCTTTCTCCACCGACGCATAACCAAATGGACGGAGCAGACATTTCATTTCTCGAAGAGATTTGTGCAAACGAATTCGTTGAACTCATTATTCCAACGACAGATTGGGAAACCTATCATCTTAAATGCGCACAAAATCGCCTGCCATGGATCGCTTGTTCGGACGCTGAAGTTTCTCGTATTTTCTACGACAAATATCTCACAGGGCAATTATTCTTACGGTTGAACATGCCATTTGCATCTAGCTGTTTACCTAGTGAATATGGCGCCTCATTTCACAAACCGTTCGTGAAGCCCCGCTTCGGCGGCTTGTCGCGCGGCATTGTTCCCGATTGTCATGACCCAACGGCATTTTCCGATAATTTCGTCGTTCAGGAAGAATTATTCGGATCTGAAATCACCGCGGCCTTTTATGTAACGAAATATAAGAAAGTGCATGGAATAATCGCCTTCTCACGTGTTCTCGGTTTTGGATCGACGATTCAGTGTGAAACAACCAATGATTTTGATGAGCAAATTCAAACGATCGCTGAAGTTCTTGCGAATCAAGCCAATGTGGTTGGTTCCTGCAATCTTCAAGGCAAGGCATGCGAAGGTAAGTTCGTCACATTTGAAGTGAATGGGCGCGTTTCGGGAACCGCCTCGATTCGCGCACAGTTCGGTTTTGAAGATGTTCGATATTTGGTCGAGGAGTATTTTTTTGATCAACCGCCAACGCCTTGTTTTATCAGGCACGGAAGTGCCGTGCGCATGATGACGGATGTTATTTACCCGGATTTCACCCTTTCGGAGGTTGTGTCACATGCTCAAGACTATCGTTATTTCTTATAATTTTAAAAATAATTGATTCTTAAAAAATCCTATCTCTATGCCAAACATCGCTATCGTTCTTGGTTCTTTTCACAAAAAAGAAGCTGATCTCATGCTTGTGGCCGCGCGTGACGAGGCGGCGATGCATCATTTAGAAATCGTTGAGGAAATATGGGTGCCGGGTTCGATTGAAAAACCGCTCGCCCTTAAGCGACTCTTGATGCGCCGAGACATCGACGGCGCAGTCGCTCTTGGCATTATCGAACGCGGCGAAACAAAGCATGGTTTGGTGATGGGGCAAGTTGTTTACGATGCGATTATCAGACTGCAACTTGAATTTATGAAGCCGATCGGACTGGGAATTTTAGGTCCGGAAATTTTACCGGAACAAATCTCCCCGCGACTGGACGGATACGCTCGCGGCGCTGTCGCGGCCGTTGCAAAAATGCTTACCTCATTGTAGAGACCGTTGAAAAACTTTTCACGGTTGGCTTTTGTCTTTGATCAGGTATATTAGACCCTTTGCACAATTACCTTTCGGCTGGATTTGGCGTCTTACGGCCTGCGACCGATTCAAAATTCGTCGATATACAGGGAGTATCTCTCCTCATTTTTCATCGGTCTTTGCTCGCACGTCATCCAAACCAGCTCGAAATTAATTGCGCAAAGGGTCTATTAACGTTCATCTCACTGAAGTTGAATCATTGAGATCAAGCAC
>CAYJVQ010000087.1:0-2806 GCA_964373605.1 uncultured Gammaproteobacteria bacterium
TTTACATAGGACGTGTTGGCATGTCGCAGGGAACAACGGCGACAGTCCGTTGGCCCGAAGACATGTCAACACGTCCCCCTTTCTCTTGTTCATTTGCCGGTGTAGCTCAGGGGCAGAGCAGGGCTTTTGTAAAGCCAAGGCCGTGGGTTCGATTCCCTCCACCGGCTCCATTGACTCATGATTTCTTCTTTGTTAGCATCTTCATACTATGTCCCAAGACAACATGATTAAACTTGAATGTACGATTTGTAAAACGCTTGATTATCGTTCTCACAAGAACAAAAAGACCCTGAAGGAGCGTCTTGAATTGAAGAAGTTTTGTAAACGGTGCACGAAACATACGACGCATAAAGAAACAAAATAAACGGTGGTATTCGTTGTGGTTCGGGGAAATTTTTCAAAAACTTTGGCGGCGGTCTTATTTCAGATCAGTTTTTTTAGATTTTGATAATGGATTTGTTTCTGTAAAGCGAAGCAAATTTATCGCTTTCGACCCTGTCATTCGACTCGCAAAGCAAGCTCAAGCAACATATGTGCCAAGTCAAATGGGTAAAACAGGTTCAGGCAATACTGCCGAGTTTTTCAACGGTCTCTGTATTTTTGTTGACAGAATTTGGGCTTCATGCTAGTCTGTCATCGACCAATTCAACCTGTTCATGCTAGCTCGCTAGTCAGATAGGAAGTTGGTTCGTTTAATTCATTACCCAGAGATCAACTTCTCCTTGTCAGCTATGCAGAATAAGTTGTTTGTGGGCAACCTGCCTTGGTCGGCCGATGACGCCGCGCTCAATGAAATGTTTTCCCAATTTGGGGAAATCACTTCCGCGCGCGTCATGAGTGATAAGTTCACCGGTCGTAGCCGCGGATTCGGCTTTGTCGAATTCGCCAACGAGGCAGATGCACAAAAGGCCGTTGCGGCCTTGGACGGTAGCGATCTTGGCGGACGCCAGATCGTCGTCAACGTTGCTCGCCCACGTGAAGAGCGCGCTTAGGCCGCTCACACAAAAACCGCCCGGTTCGCCGCGCGGTTTTTGATTTGGAGGCCGGCCTTGTCTTTCCCCCGGTGTCTAGTAGAGTATGAATGCTATGCGCTTTCTCCGACCGGAAGATGAACGAAAAGAGCTGACTTATCAAGATGTTTTTTTGATGCCCTTGTATTCGGAGGTTCCGTCGCGAATGGATGTTGATCTCACTCCGACGGAAGGTATTGGCACGACCATTCCGATTGTTGTTTCAAATATGACAGCGGTTGCCGGCAGACGCATGGCAGAAACGATCAC
The DNA here is from genome assembly GCA_964373605.1 of uncultured Gammaproteobacteria bacterium. Lineage (GTDB taxonomy): Bacteria > Patescibacteriota > Patescibacteriia > UBA9934 > GWF2-40-263 > VGKU01. Next base: position 1,281 of record CAYJVQ010000087.1, read on the forward strand.
ACGTCGCGGAGGTTTGGTCGTTTTGCCTCAAGACATGGCGTTTGAGCGAATAGAAGAAATCGTTTCGTACGTAAAAAAATGTCATCAGCTATTTGAGACGCCGGTTGTTCTGAAAGAGTACCAGTCGGTGCAAACAGCGCTGAATCTCATTCACAAGCGATCGCATGAGGCCGTGATTATAACCGATGAAGAAAATCGGCCGGTCGGTATTTTTACGGAATCGGATGCGTATCGTCGCGACCGGTACAGCTATCTGCGGGACGTGATGACGCGTCAGGTGATTACGGTTTCGAGCTCGATGAATGCACGCGAGATTTTTGATCTTCTTATTCAACGTCGCTTATCGATCGTTCCTGTGGTGAATGAAAATGGAATTCTCGTCGGCGTGATGACCAAAAAGGGAGCGATGAGATCATCCATTTATCAACCGGCTGTGAATCCACAAGGTGAATTGTTGACGTCTGTGGCCGTGCGAATACGTGATCGTGTCGAGGAAACCATTGATCCGTTGAAACAGATCGGCGTCGATGTAATCGTTCTCGACACGGCGCATGGACATCAGAAAAAAATGCTCGACGCCATAAAAATCGCTCGTGCCGCATTGGGACCTGATCGTGCGCTTGTGGCGGGAAATATTGTAACTGCGGTTGCGGCAGAGGATTTTATTGAGGCCGGTGCGAATATTTTGAAAGTCGGGGTCGGACCGGGAGGAGCGTGCAAAACGCGCATGACAACCGGCGTCGGACGACCGCAATTTTCGTCTGTGCATCGCGTGTCTGCGGTTGCGCGTAAGCGTGGCGCACATGTTTGGGCAGATGGCGGCTGTCGCACCCCGCGCGATGTGGCGCTTGCCATTGCGGCAGGCGCAAGCTCGGCGATGATCGGTACATGGTTTGCCGGCACGTGCGAGAGTCCGGCAGATACGCAGCGCGATTCGGATGGCCGGTTGTACAAAGAACAGTTTGGGATGGCGTCGATTCGCGCCGTGACGGATCGTAGTCGTCAAATAGATCCATTTGAACTCGCTCGCCGAGCGTTTTTTGATGAGGGAGTGAGTCAAACAAAAATGTATCTTCAGCCAGGACAAGAAAGCGTTGAAGATATTTTGGATGAAATTACGGCAGGGTTGCGCAGTGCATGCACGTATACGGGAGTATCGGATTTGGAATCATTTTTTCAAAATGCGGTCGTGGGAGTGCAAACATTAGCCGGCTACGAAGAAGGCAAGCCGGTTGATAAAAGTTGGTAATTCGGGTACGATATCGTCGCCAATCTTCAAAGGGGCTTGGTGAAGAGGTATCACAGCGGTCTCCAGAACCGTTATCAGAGGTTCGATTCCTCTAGCCCCTGCCACGTCGTTTAGCATAGGAGGGGTCAGGTTTTGATTTTTGAATTTGGACATATTGTTGGAGTTTATGAGCAAATTTAAAGATTAAGACCCGACCGAGACCGCTCTCAAAACTCGATGAGATCTCTCACCCCCGCAAGCCGACAGATATGGATAGGACTCCATATTCCGATCGTTC
>CAYJVQ010000088.1:0-2750 GCA_964373605.1 uncultured Gammaproteobacteria bacterium
GCAAGGCGAGGCCTTGGCGTCAGACATCAAATGCATAGTGCTGGACAAATTGTACGGCATTATATAGTGTTGGAGTGGATTACAAGATCGTTGATAATTTAAAACCTGCGATTTGCCACAGCCCAGCCCTTTGAAACTGCGCTCGTTTTTTGAAAATGGTCTGATTAGGATAACAACCAATTCGATATTCTTATGGATAAGATTATGGTTTCAAAGGGCTGGGCTGTGGCAAAGGATACTTTTTTCGAGCCCGACAGCGGACAATGGTTTACAACAGCCATGGTCATGTCAAGGCCTCGCCTTGACACAAAAATACAGAAATACAGTTATGAATGCAAAACTGATTAGCTCAATCGCGGCCTTTGTGGCTGCATTTCTTACCGACGTGGAGCGAGCACGCTCCCAAACACCGATACCGAACATGGTTTGGATCCAACCGGGCACGTTCACGATGGGAAGTCCGGCGAATGAGCCGGGGCGGTTTTCAGGCGAAGGTCCGCAAACTCGGGTGACCATCAGCCAGGGGTTCTGGATGGGGAAACATGAAGTAAAGCAAAGCGAATACCTTGCGGTGATGGGGGTAAACCCGAGCTTATTCACGGGAGAACTAAACCGTCCCGTGGAGCAGGTGAGTTGGTATAATGCTACAAATTATTGTGGAAAACTAACCACGTGGGAACGGAGCGCTGGACGGTTATCGGCAGGATATGTGTATCGTCTCCCGACAGAAGCGGAGTGGGAGTATGCGTGCCGGGCGGCAACCTCGACGCGGTTCAGTTTTGGGGATGATCTAGGCAATGCGAACCTAGTGAATTATGGATGGTATTCGGACAATAGTGCCGGTCAGACTCATTCTGTTGGGCAGAAGCTGCCCAATCCGTGGGGGTTGTATGATATGCACGGAAATTTGTGGGAATGGTGTGAGGACTGGTTCGGTAGTTATCCCGGCGGGACTGCGACTGATCCTCGAGGTCCGAGCACGGGCGTGCGCCGCATAATTCGCGGGGGCAGTTGGAACCACATCGCGATATTTTGTCGGTCGGCGGAGCGCGCCGACTTTTGGCTAGACCAAGGACACCTCGATATTGGCTTCCGAGTTGTCCTGGCGCCGACGGTTTCCGCATGGAGTCAGGCGATTGGAACACCGACGGTACAACCAACCTACTCCGCTTGCCCTGATCGACAGCCGAACAAAGACAGTCTTATTGTAGTGACGCATGGGTGGAATTCAGTCATATTGAATCCTCCGCCCATCTTTCCTCCCGATCTATCATGGGTGGACAGTATGTCCAACAACATTAGTAGCTACTTGACGAACAGTGGGCTTACTAACTGGCAGGTCTATGGATTCAAGTGGCTACAAAACTCATGGACATTCTTCCCTACTCATGCGCTCAATAACGCAAAACAGGAAGGACTGAAACTGGGAAATTGCATCTCCACGCAGGGCTGGAGCCACATACACCTCATTGGTCATAGCGCCGGAGCTGGACTCATCCAAGTCGCTTCGGAAGTGATCAAATCAAACTCACCGAACACTACGGTTCACTGCACATTCTTGGACGCCTATGTGGGGAAACACTACGAAGGAGTAGGGGCTTACGGAAAAAGGGCGGACTGGTCTGATAGTTACTTCTCTCGTGATGTCCTTACGACGTTTGGAAGCATCCTAACCGGTCCGTTCACTGAGAGTCCGTTAGACCACGCGTATAATGTGAACGTAACGCAACTCGACCCCAAAAAGTTCGGTGTCACTAAGTTCCGTTCATCGGTTACGGAACCTTGTTTTGAGTACAAATCAACTCATGGGTGGCCGATTGACTTTTATGTCAATACCATCACAGGAACCGTGACATCGAACTATGCAGGCTTCGGGTTCCCGTTGAGCAAGGAAGGGGGCAATTGGAATTATGCCTTGGCCAATTACACGCCGAGTAATAATCCAGCCCGAATACTTGGACCTCTGGATCCGTTGTGCACTTCAATAGAATTCCGGTATACGCCGCCGACATGGCCAAATTGGTTAACCGACTTCACTACATGGCCGACGGTTCAAAGTACGAACGGTTCCGCCGAGAAAGGCAACGGTTGGGTCAAACTTACTCCTGGCTCCCCAGTTTGGCTCGCAACGTTCGTCAGTCCTACAAATCCGGTGAACACCGTTTCATTCGATGCGATGTTCGTCAGTACTAACGGTTCGGACAATCTACTATCCGTGTATTGGGACACGAACGTGATTGGAACGGTGGATGAAGGAGCTGTTCAACCGGGACTTCAGCATTATTCGTTTTCATTCCCGAATGCTCGGCCGAATAACACGTACATGTTCGGTCTCCGTCTGGACCCCTACACAAACACGCCGTCAAGCATTATCTTGACGAATGTCACATTCACACAGATTGGAGTCAGCCAGCCGTTCTCATTGTCAATCGTGACCAATACCAGCAATGGATTATTGGTCTATGAGTTGGCAGGGGAACCTGGCTTCGAGTACCACATCCATGCCTCAACCAATCTCGTTGACTGGATGAACACCGCTATTTTAGCGAACACGAACGGAACGGTGAAATTCTTTGATGAAGCCTCGACCAATTACAGTCGACGCTTCTATCGAGGAGTCGCGCCGTAGAAAAAACTGCAATCAGCGGTTCATCAGTTCTTTAAATTCACAGAGCTCGTCGAAAGGCGGGTTCTTTTTTATATGCGACGTAGGGCGAGTGAAGTGAAAGTGTCTTCACTTTAACTTCCGA
>CAYJVQ010000089.1:0-2708 GCA_964373605.1 uncultured Gammaproteobacteria bacterium
GCGCCACCTCGTAAATAGTCCAGAAGTGAATATCTATCAAGGCGCATCTCAGTCCTCGCGCACCGGTTACCGATCTGACGCGAGGGCCGAGGTGCGCAGCGAACCTATCGACGAGGAATCAGCAATCCTTGCTAGCGATGAAAACGTAGATCTTCAGGAGTATCAGGCGTTGATGCGATCGACTGAAGGAAACCTAACGCGTGAACAGGAATATGTACTATTCCGCGCCCTTCATGCAGCCAACCTTAACGATGAACAGCGCAAAGAGCTTTTTGATTTTTTAGTGATCCAATATCTTAATTTTGTCAGATATAAGGCCAAGAAAATGGGTTATCGCACCGATGATGCACTTGAAAATGCCGTTAGCGACGGTGTCTTTGGACTTATGATTGCAATAAGACGCTTCGATTATGAACTGGGCACGCGATTTCAGACTTATGCGGGATATTGGATTCGCAGTACCATTCAGCACGGTCCCGATGCGACGGGCATAATCAGACTTCCAATGGATCAAATAGTAAAACGATCGCACATCTTGAAAATTCACCGGCAATTAATGCAAACGTTGCAACGGGAACCGACCTTGGAAGAGTGGGCACAGGCCGCCGATATTACCGTCGAGAATTTGATCGCATTGATTTCTTATTCACAAGGCCAGAGACCCAAATCCCTTGATGCACCTCTGGCTTTGGATAGCGAAAGCACTCAATACGCTACCATCGATTCCGGGATCCTTGCACCTGATGCCGAGGCATCTCTTAATGAGGAAATTGAGATGACCTATGGCAAGATGGCGTACTTGCAACTACGCGAACAGTTAATTATTAAAATGCGATTTGGAATAGGCACTAAAGATGGAAAAGGAAGGACTTTGAAAGAAATCGGAAAAATGCTAAGCATTTCGAGACAGCGCGTGCGACAGTTGGCCGTTCCCGCGTTGGATTTACTCCAAAGCGAGAAGGAGCCAACCGGAAAAATCTATGGTGTATCACGTGATCACGCAGACGTTTACCTTGTCGAAATGTTTGGGATGAAACCCGATCATCCGTTATTTGAAAAGATGCGATTAGGGCCGCGGGTTATCTATGAAAAAATGGACCGGGATAACTTTATGGCTCGGGATTTTACAGGTGACTCTTCGGACGAGACTCTTGCGAAGGTATTCAAGTTTAAGGGAAGCGGGTGGGAGGGGCTTTCCGCTGCTACAGGATTAGAAATTTCACGCCTCAAGAATCCGGAGGTCCAATATGCGCTTTCTTTGAAGGATTGGAGGGTTTTGGTTCATTATTACGCGCTTGATGTGGAGCCTTCGCAAAATTTGGACGAGATTCGGGGCAAACTTCGGGACGAGGGAATTGATATTTTGGACAATCGTCGTCTGGCCAATGCGCGCTATCGTGCCGTTCTGGCCTTATCGCGGGCTAAGACAGCGCGAGAACTGATCGCGGGCGCAATTAAAGTCGATCCCGATTGGATCACGGAAAGACATTTTAAAAAGTTGCCAGAGAAGCAGAAAATTGTACTCCAGTACCGTTTTGGTTTTGGTGTTCACCGTGAGAAGAAAAGAAAAAATTTTAAAGAGATGATTTTTCATGCCGGCGTAGGTCAACAGGGGCATCCTTATAGTCGAACGGTTATATCAGAACTGCGTAGGCGGGGTTTGCAAAATCTAAAATATATGTTGCTTGGCCAAGACTCGGTCGAGGAAAGAATTCGTAAATCCTTGTCAGAGAAAAAGTATCGGCCCGTTGTGATGTACGCCATTCCGACCGCAGTCGGAATCAGCGCCGGGGATTTGGATTATATGTTGAAGCGTTTGGATTGGTCAGAGGAAAACTTGGGCGAACGATCCGTATTACTCCGTAACATCTGGTATGGATTGCATCCTCTGGAGCGAAAAATCCTAAGCGCAAATTTTGCCCTTGGAGAACCGCGCGTTGATTCACTGAATGAGATTTCCCGGCGCATTTTGGCTGATCCTATTCTTAAAACATTTGTGAAGAAATCGACGAAAGTCACGCTTGTTCGGCGGAGGAGAAATGCTTTTGAGGCATTTCAAAAACAAATTACAGGACTGAAGCGGTTAGAAGCTGATTTGGGCGTCGCAAATCCGGACCTCCTCAAAGCTCTCGAGACAGAACTTACAAGAGTCCAAGCGCAGGTTTTAAAACTCGAATACGGTTTCGGAGTGTTGCGTGCAGGTTCCGGCGAACAAATTAAGGAGAAGCTCGGACTTAAATCAGCGGCTGTCGTACGCGGAACTAAACGGGAAGCCATTGAAAAGCTGCGTCGTTGGCTCGTTCAGCAAGGCGCTTCTCTGGATATTCTTGATAAAAGAAAAAAAGACATGAGTAGGCGGGCGAAAACGCAACCGAAATGGACTGAACAAGTGATGAAAAAGACTCTTGAGGGCTTACCCGATGAACAGCTCAATTGGACCTGGCTTAAGGCAAATAAAATGGGCGGCCTTGTCAATCGTGCGATTGCGGAATACGGCTCGTGGGATGCTGCGCTCCGTCACTTCGGTCGCGATCCCCAGAACATTAAAAAGAAGGGCAAAGTCCGCGCCGAGGTGCGGGAACAAAATATAAGATTAGATTTGACTTTCGAAAGAAAGAAAAAAGCAGTTAATGAAAAATTAAATCCAAATCGCCGCGCTGAGGTGCGGCAAGATGAGTGGATACCAATAACTTACACTGATAGAAGTT
>CAYJVQ010000090.1:0-2611 GCA_964373605.1 uncultured Gammaproteobacteria bacterium
CGACGTTCGTCGGATCGGTTTTTGGTCGGGGCGACAGGACTTGAACCTGCGGCCTCCACGTCCCGAACGTGGCGCTCTAGCCGACTGAGCTACCCCCAGACGTGTCGAAAAAATATCAGAATACCCTATAGGGTTCAATTCATAAGATTCATTTCTCTTTGTGGGTTTAGAAAGTTTGTTGCCCTGCGTGTTAGATGATAGAATAATTTTGTATGAACCACACAACCGTTCGGCGCGGGTTCACCCTCATTGAGCTTCTTGTCGTGATTGCCATCGTGAGCATTTTGGTGGTGGTCGTTTTTTTGGCGTTGGATCCCGCACAACGCATTCGTCAAGCTCGTGATGCGGTACATAAAAACGATGTACAGAAAATTCTTTCAGCCGTTAAACTCAATCAAGCTGATAATGGTGGAAGCTATCTTGCCTCCATCGACGCTTTAACGACAGGAAATATTTATTTGATTGTTGATGGAGCCATGTCCGTTGGATGCGATGATAACAATGAAAGTTGCGATACAGCGGTAAGCAATGATACCGCCTGTGTGAATCTCGCCGGCCTTGTTGGTAAGTATTTGGAGAACGTGCCGATAAGTCCTGCGGGAGCGGTGACATGGGACCAAGGAAGTGCAAATGGAGAAGAGGGGACTGGTTACACGCTTGAGCGTGACGTAGAAGGAGTGATCCATGTGCGCTCTTGCGAGAATGAGGACACCGCAGAGACGAAAGCCGCGCGATAGTTGAAAACAAAAACCGCGGGAATGAACCCACGGTTTTTGTTTTGTGGTGCCGAGGGCCAGGATTGAACTGGCGACACAAGGATTTTCAGTCCTCTGCTCTACCACTGAGCTACCTCGGCATGGTGGGCATGGGAGGACTCGAACCTCCGACCTCTACATTATCAGTGTAGCGCTCTAACCACCTGAGCTACATGCCCAATTGTTCATTTCTTCAATCAAAATGCGACCACAATATAGCAAGATTATAGTAAATTAGCAAATGATAAAACCAATAAAAAAAAGCGACATGAAGGTCGCTTATTCGTGGAAGTCCGTTTGCTCAAGAAGTCGTTTCCATGCCTCCTGTGAAAACGATTCTTTGTGCAAGAGTCTGTCTAGCGGATTGTAAGTGAGCAGAAGATAGCCTTCGCTTGTTTTGAGAAAAATCCAGTAAGTCGCTTCGTCACGCTCATTTACTTGACGAACTCCCAGACAAATACCGAGGATCTCTCGGAGAGTTTCTTTACCGGTCGTACCTTCAAGGTAGGTGAATTTGATCATCCGCTTATGGCCCGCATCTCGCGCTTCGATCGCTTCCTGAATCGTAGGCGCGTTACGAACGAAAAATTGTTCGGTCGGGCGTTTTGGCATTTCCACGTTTCTCCTGATGTGAGATCCATCCATAGAACTCATTGTGGGTTATCTATAAGTTGGTACTTCATTCAGTGAGACCGTCTGTGTCTCTGTCATTCTGAACGAAGCGAAATTTGAGATCCTTCACTTCGTTCAGGATGACAACAGGGAAACTCGCGATGGATTCATACGCCAACACACTAACATAAAACGAAAAACCTCCGCAACGGCATGCGGAGGTTTCTTCTCTACTTTGTGATTGCAACGTTGTTCATCCGATCAATAGGGTGTTAACCCAGAGATTGATCTCGACCTGGGATCATGTCCCCGCCGAGGCGGGGCGATATCCCTTAAAAAGGAGGTGATCCACCCACAGCTTCCGCTACGGGTGCCTTGTTCTGTTGTTCCACGGATTCCTCCGGGCATGGACTATATCTTCACCCTCGTCTTTGCGAGGGGCCGACGTGTAGTCTCTACGGGGCTTATCATTTTGTATGTAAGAATTGGCAGGACGTAAGGTCTCATGATGTTCGTCATGTGACCGGCCGATGCCGATTGGACATACAGACGCCATCCAGATTTGTCCTTTTGCAAGGAAACATGATTGATGTCGAAATTCGTCGACAGACATTCCCTCAGGTGCTCTGTTTCAGCTTTTGTGAAACATTGCGTATTGAGGATCAATCCATCGTTTCGATTTTTCGATCCATCGTCCATGAACCATACAGCCAGTGAAAGCGGATCCCTAAGAAGAGATTGTATTTGTACTGGTACGATTTTTTGGCGCTTCTCATAGAAGAGTTCGCCGAACATCGTAAGTTCTGGATGACTAATGGTTTTAAACATCCACGAGCGATTCCATTTCTGGAACTTTGGAGGAGTTAAGACAAACGATTTTAGGCATTCCCACTTCCAGAAGACATAGTCACACTGAGCATCACCATGTTCGATTTTAATCGGAGATTCTTTTTTGAGGAGGTCTCCACGAGACTTCCATCACCAAGAAGTGTTCCGATGAGCACTAAACGTTGTAGGTCTGTGAGGTGCATCGATTGACGCATTAGATGATATTCTTTTCGGTTTGCCATAATCGTTAAAAGCTTCCCTCGGTATTACCCTCCCAGGGAGATGGGATGGGGCTTCACCGATATAGTCAGATTTGTTCATCGACATTACTGTCGAGAGTCGCAACAAGTGAGATTCACTCTACGACTTAGTCCCTGTTATCAGTCCTACCTTCCGCCGCCCTACGGCGACGTTCG
>CAYJVQ010000091.1:0-2589 GCA_964373605.1 uncultured Gammaproteobacteria bacterium
TTCGATCATGCGCGCTCGACTTTACGCGCTTGAACAAGAACGACTTCACAAAGAACGTGAAGAAGCGCGTCGCGGACAGGTTGGAACAGGCGATCGGTCAGAAAAAATCCGTACTTATAATTTCCCCCAAGACCGTGTCACGGATCATCGCCTTAAAGAAAACTACCACAACATCATTGCCATTATGAATGGCGAACTGGATGCTATTATTGATGCTCTCAAGCAAGAGGAAGTCGCAAAAAAACTTGATCGTGATGCATAAACTGTGGATAACTCACCCAATCTTAAAAAAACCAAGCAATTACAGCTCTTGACAGATTTAATTGAAAGAGTAAATTGAACATTACGCTCAGCGATGCAAAGTATCACTTTCGGGTGGTGCCAAGCACGCTGGACTCGGCTCCCTCGGGAGCCATCGCTAAAGGGTTACTCCGGTAAGAGCGGGCTTCGGCCTTGCACACTGACTGGACTAACCCAGAAGCACCCAACCGACCTCTGCACGGAGTCTACGACTCGCAAGGGTCGTACTTCGCAGAAATGCGAGATGGCTGGAAACGGTACCGGAACCATGGTCGGCTCGTCCGACTCTCTGTCCGGAAACGTACACAAAGGCCAACACCGAGAAACCTTTGCACATGCTCGCGAGTACCTTGGGCAGGCTGACTCGGCCACAAAATTCGCAGGTTCGCTTGCGGAAATTGTGTGCACACGATCGGTATGTCCAATCCAGGTATGCAAAAGTGCAAAACCTTGGTGATCGTCCGACAGCAGTCGGTTGTCCCGGAAGTTTGTAAGTAAAATATTGCTGGCAAGCGAAAGGGAAATTCTCACCGCAAGGTGAGTGCTGAAAAATACGGCGAAAGCCGAATTAGTAAGCAAACCGGCAGAGATGGCTTCGGTCAACGAAGCCGGTGAGCTCATGGTTCGCTGTGAGTTCAAAAAACCGGATCAAAGGTTTATGACAGCGAGTGCTTGCACTCGTGGAACGTTCAGAAATGACGTTCTAAGAATCGGAAGGCAGTTCAAAGAGGCAACTTGCTGAACATACCTATGGATTTCTTGTAGAAAAACCAGACGATTCGGTTCGTCCACTTGTCAGCATAAAAACTGGCAAGACCAAAGTGATAAGTCTTTAAAAGTTCAGCTACTAAGGGTCACCACCTTTGGTTAGCAAGGTCGTACTTGCAAGTTGAATTTCAAAGATGAGCCAATTGTTGCTGCCAGAAACGGCAACAGGTTCAGTCACTGCGGAGTGGTCGCGGAAGTTTATCCGACGGAGGCCGAATGATCGAGCTGGCAGGTGTCTTCGGGCGCTGAACGGTTCGAACGTTTCTAAACTTCGGAACAACTTCCGTGTCCCACTGGACACGAACATCTTCTTGCTACTTCGGTAGCGCTCTTCTTTACCCCGCTTCGCTAGGCGACGGGGATTTTTGTTTTGCGATTCACAGAGATCTTTATGATAGGATAATCTCATCTCCTATGACCATTTTGGAATCCTTACGTTTTGCAAACAATAAACTTAAAAAAGTGGGAATTGAATCTCCCATGCTTGACGCGGAAGTGCTCCTTGCGGATGTTTTGCAAATAACGCGAGCAAAATTGTTCGCCCATTTCAATGACACGCTCAAACAGTATCAGCAGGAAAAATTTCTCGCCCTGATCGATCGTCGCGGCCGCTATGAACCGGTCGCCTATCTCATTGGAGAAAAATCGTTTTATGGAATGAATTTTTTGGTCAACCCGTTTGTGCTTATTCCTCGTGCTGAAACCGAGACTTTGACACAAATAGCCATTGACGTTTTCTTGGGCATCAATGAAAAAGAACAGGTTCTCTTTGCAGATATCGGCACAGGTTCGGGAGCTTTGGCAATCGTGATCGCGGTGCAAACCCAAGCTCCGATTATTGCTTCAGACACAAGCATCCGAGCCCTTTCCGTTGCCAAACAAAACGCACAAAGACACGGCGTGAACGAACTCATTGATTTTCAACAAGGAGATCTTTTGACTCCTGTTTTGAATCTGTTTGAAACGATACGAAACAAATCATCAAAACCGGTTTCTTCCGTTTACCCTTTCAAACACTTAATCATCTGTGCGAACCTTCCGTATCTCTCCTCTGCACAAATGGAAACTCTGCAAATCGACGTCCTCAAATACGAACCTCGGGAAGCTCTTGAAGCGGGTCCGGATGGATTAGAGGCCTATTGGCGATTGTTCCGTCAACTCAAAAAAGAACGCAAACAGCTTCCGCGCCATGTGAGCGTCCTGATCGAGATCGATCCATCCCAAAGGAGACGCATTTCACAAATCATCACACATGAATTTCCTTCTTGCAGTCATGAAATCAAACAAGACCTGCAAGGTCTTGATCGAGTCGTTTGTGTGGGTGTCTAAAGGGGGGACACGGGAGTCAAGCCTTCGGGCCAACGGACTGGCGCCGTTGTTCCCTGCGGCTCGACTCCCGTGTCAGTGAACGTGGGGCCAACGGACTGGCGCCGTTGTTCCCTGCGACATGTCAACACGTCCCTAGATGTGGAGAGATCGACGGATTCTATTTTCTTGGCCTTTACGTCAGACCGAAGGCAG
>CAYJVQ010000092.1:0-2581 GCA_964373605.1 uncultured Gammaproteobacteria bacterium
ATCTTTATCTTTTGGCGTGATTAATTTTGTCTTTATTGGATATCGGGCAAATTTTTTACCATTTACTTCAACAATCAAATTTTTCCCTTTATTTGGCAAAAGTTCCATGTATACATGGTAATATTTTTAGAAACATCAAACAACCTTGACTTATTAAAAATATAATGATAATGTATTGTCAGCACATTGCGCGCGCGCGAGAGGAAGAATGGGTGAATGTTTCACGCGAACGGTATTGTTCTCTCTTGAGCGAAACGATTGGCTCCTTGTTTCAAAACGATGATCGTGGTGTTTCGCTCTCCCCCGCGTTCCGATGTGCATCGGGATGCGGGGTAATTTTCATAATTTTGGCGTGGGACGATTTTTCGGCTGATGAAAAGCGACGAGTGCCATGTCCCACGCCATAATTATAGGGAGTACGATTGGACGCCTGTTTTTAACGGGGCAAAGTATGTACTCCCTTTTCCCTTCCACTGTTTTTGTGAAAACAAAACAGTGGGAGGGGCTTTCTGTGAAGATGTGGAACGAGTCGCGAAGTGCTAAAAAGCGATGGGTTAACTGTTCCACCTTTTCAGAGAGAGCACGAATCTTGGAATGTTCTTAACGAGAGGGAAAGTGTGCTCTTTGCCCCCGCTGTTTTGCAACAGCAAAACAGCGGGGAGTTCTTTCACAATCAATGTCCAATCTTATTTTGCGCGTGTTGCGTATGGTAAAATTGGACGAATTTCACAAGGAGTTTGACGTATGGAAAAACGCATCATTGGCATCCGCCACCGGCGTAAAAAAACCGCCGAAGGCGAAGCCCGACCAACCACCGTTTCCATCACCGGCTACAAAAACGCCTTTGACTTGGAAACGGAAACGGACGAACTGGACTTTTTGCTCAATCGCTTCCCCGTTGACCACAGACCCGTGGGCGACCAGGATGTGGATTGGGTTGTTTTGGACAAGAACGGCAAGGTGACCAGCGGAAGTGTCAGGCCACACCAGTGCAAGTGGAAAAAGGTGAAAAAAGAAGATGCCGTTTTGTGCAAACAAAACCACATCCGCCAACGCCTGGATGACAAGGGCTTGCCCATCACCGAACAGGTGACCAAAATCCCTTGCGCTTTTGATGGTCTGCACCAGGGCGACAAAGTGGCCATGGTGTTGGGCGGATCGGGCGACCGATTTGCTTCGGCACTGTCACGCCAAGGCGAGCAAGTCGGCGCGGAAGTGTTTCGCATTCCGCCGTTCCAATTGAAGGAAAAACGTGGCGACAAAGACAAGGACGACGACCACAAGCTTCTGTCAGAGTTGCTGGCCCAAAGCCCGCAGCTGTTTCAGAAGCTCTTGGCCAAAGACCGCGCTTTGATCCGCGTTCGGGAAGCATTTTTCCTGCGCCAGGATGCCCAACGTGCCCGCATCGGATGCGAGCAACGGCTGTACCAGTCTTTGGTGGGACGGATTTTCTTGTCCGAAGACGGCAAGTATCCCGAAGGCCTCATTGAAGACCAGTACGACCAGCTCAAAGCCAGCGACACCATTTTGCAGGGCTTGGTTGCCGAAGAGAAGCGGCGCGAATTGGAAATGAAATCCGTAGTTTCCAGCCTTCAGATTTGGGAGAAAATCTTTGACCCCATTGAAGGTTGCGGTCAACGCATTGCCGCCGGCATCATCTCGGCTATCGGAGACATCCGACGGTTCGTGGTGGCTGATGGCAAGCGCAAAAAAGACCGCACCATCCACAAGGTCAAGGCATTCTGCGGTGTGCATGTCATGGCAGGAGGAAAATACCAGGACGTGGCGCCGGAAAAATCTTTTCCGCGCCGCCGCGCTGGCCAGTTGTCAAACTGGAGCCCATTGGCACGACAATCCTTGTTTTTGCTCATGGACCAGTTTAACCGACGGCCAGCATCAACGTGGGGCCAGAAGTTGCTGGAGTACAAGGAAAAACTTCTGGCAAAACATCCCGAACCCGTTGAGGTCAGTGTCAACGGGAATGGGAAAACCGTCAAAAAGTGGACCAAAGGCCACATTCACAAGACGGCCATGTGGAAAACCGTCACCAAGTTTGTGGAGCACATGGCTTCCGAGTGGCTGGCGGCTGAAGGTGTAACGTTTGAGTAATTGGCGGACGACCCTCCAAGTGTTTTTGACGATGAAATCGCTGTCCGCTGATTCCCCCCACTGCTTTGCTTATCAAAACAGTGGGGAACCAAATTTCTCGTGAAAAAACGGACGAATGACTCGGTGTTCATAACGAGAGAACAGATGTCCGTTTTCTCTTCCACTGTTTTGCTTGTCAAAACAGTGGAGGTTTAATACTTTTGAGAAAAGGTGAAACGATGGGGCGTTTGTTAGTAACGAGACCGAACATGTTTCACCTCAAAAAAGTGGAACGATCCCACTTGTGTTGAAAAACGCATGACCGACTGTTCCACTCAACCTCTTGCGAAAGCAATTTCGCAAGAGGTTTTTAATTACTTTTGACAAATTTTGACAAAGATTGACAAAATAACTTTTTCTTGCTAAACAATAAGTGTAATTGCGATTGTTATCGCAGTTTGGCGTGTTTGTCGGCTCCTTCACATTTTAATGA
>CAYJVQ010000093.1:0-2573 GCA_964373605.1 uncultured Gammaproteobacteria bacterium
AGAGCACTGAGAAGCCAACCGTTTGGCTTCGAAGCTCTCAGACGGGATGGTCGTTTGAGCCATCCTTTGAAACGTAGATAAATTCTACGCTGAAAAGGTGGCAGAGAGACCTCACATCCTGAAACAGGACTTTAGACGCCACGTACAGGGGGTCTCTCACCCCCGCAAGCCGACAGCACGCGAGTTTTGAGAGCAGTCCTGACTAAGACGTTGCAAAGATCCCTTCTCTATGTCCTATCTCCTCTTTCGCTGGATTCTCAACGCGCTCGCCTTGCTGTTCGTGGCGTATGTGGTTCCGGGTTTTGGCGTGGAGTCATTTTACACCGCCCTCATCGCCGCGATCATTCTTGGACTGGTGAACGCTCTTGTGCGTCCGCTTCTGTTTATTCTGACTCTGCCCGTGACCATCCTCACGCTTGGTTTGTTTAGTTTTGTTGTCAACGCGCTGATGCTTTGGCTTGTGTCCACGATCGTAAAAGGATTAACGATCGATGGGTTTGTCCCGGCACTTCTTGGAGCGATCGTGCTTTGGGCGATCAGTCTTTTGACGAATTGGGTGATTGCTCAAGCAAAAGAAACCTAAAAATTTCCATGAAACCTTCCACGCTTATTCTCTCTGTTGGCGGTTCGCTCGTGGTTCCAAACGGAGGTATTGACACGGCTTTTCTTCAAGATTTCAAAACGTTGATTCAAAAGTATGTGAAGAAGGGATGGCGGTTTGTGATTGTCGTGGGAGGCGGGGGAACGGCGCGTCATTATCAGCAAGCGGCTCGTCTCATCGGCAAGTTGGAGCGAGATGACATTGATTGGCTCGGCATCCACTCTACGCGTTTGAACGGACATCTCCTGCGCACGGTTTTGCGAAACATGGCGCACCCGATCATGCTCAAAGATCCGACCGGACCGCTCACAAAATGGAAACAGCCGGTTTTGATTGCGGCAGGTTGGAAACCGGGTTGGTCAACGGATTATGTCGCCATTCGTTTTGCAAAACGGCTCGGAGCGAAATTTGTCGTCAATTTATCGAACATTGATTACGTCTATGATAAGGATCCCAACATCCACGCAAATGCTAAAGCGATCTGTCAGATCCGTTGGAAAGAGTTTCGCCAAATGGTCGGCAACAAGTGGGATCCCGGGATGAATGTTCCTTTTGATCCCGTTGCGTCCAAACTCGCGCATCGATCGGGAATTTCTGTGGCGCTTTTGAACGGAAAAAATATCAAGAATTTGGAAGCGCTCCTTTGTGAAAAACCGTTTGTCGGAACCATGATTCAATCCCAGGGGCCTGCATAACTCGGGGGTCGGAGTCAGTCGGGGGTCGGATTCTTGACAAGAAACGAGAGTTTTTTTATACTTATTTTGAACGAAAGATTCACCGCAGAAAACGGGTCCCGCAAGGATAAGTCCCGTCGAGGTGATCGAACCCTCTTTGTTTCCCTTTGAAAAGGGGGAGGAGACTCGATGAACCTGCGGCTGTGAGTCCGCAGTTTTTGTATAAGGGGATTCCTAAAGGTCGAACGAATATTCAAAATTATGCCAAAAACACGTGCACAAAAAGAAGAAATTGTCAGAAAGTTGGCGGAGAAATTTTCAAAAATAAAATCCGCTGTCTTTACCTCTGTGTCAGGGTATACGATGGAAGATGCAGATGCTCTGCGTCAAAAAGGGAAAGAGCAGGGAGTTGAGCTCACGGTCGCGAAAAAAACGTTGCTTCTGCGCGCTCTGGAGCAAAATAGCTTCACTCTTTCCAAAGATGACTTAGACGGAAGTGTGCTCACGACGTTTGGATACAACGATGAAGTGTCTGCGGCCAAATTGATCTCGACTTTTTTAAAGAAGAAAGAAGGAATGCAGGTTCTGGGTGGAATCTTGGAAGGTCGCGTGGTGAGTGCCGATGTCATGAAACAGTTGGCATCCTTGCCCAGCAGATCAGAGTTGCTTGCACAGATGGTCGGATCGTTCAATGCCCCCGTGTCCGGTTTTGTAAACGTCCTTGCAGGAAATTTCCGAAGCTTTATTCATGTTCTCAATGCTTTGAAAGATGTTAAATCTAACCCCTAATCCCTATGTCTGAAGAAACAATCAATCCGGAAGTCGCGGTGGAGGTTCCCGTTAAGTTTCAGGATCTCGTTAAAAAGATTGAAGAGATGTCCGTATTGGATCTTGCCGATCTGGTGAAAGTGCTGGAGAAAAAGTTTGGCGTCAGTTCCGCCGCTCCGGCCATGATGGCGGCCTCCGCCGGCATCGGTGCCGCTCCTGCAGAAGAGAAAACTTCCTTTGATGTGGAGCTCACAAGCACGGGTGGAAATAAAATCGGAGTCATCAAAGCCGTTCGCACCATCACCGGTCTTGGTCTCAAAGAGGCGAAGGACCTCGTGGATGGAGCTCCAAAGATGATTAAAGAGGGAGTCTCAAAAGATCAAGCGGCTGATTTTAAAAAACAGTTGGAAGAAGCTGGTGCTTCCGTCAACATTAAGTAATGAAAACAAAAAAACAGGCAAGAGCCTGTTTTTTTGTTTGGAGAGATCGGTGTGGGGACGTGTTGACATGTCTTCGGGCCAACGGACTGT